>JUNU01000286.1 GCA_001067655.1 Neisseria lactamica | reverse complement strand
TACTGTCTGCGGCTTCGTCGCCTTGTCCTGATTTAAAGTTAATCCACTATAGAATGTTCTCCCCTATTTAAACTTATCCCAGCAAATTTTTCATATTTTCCAGTCAATCCAAAAAATAAAAAGCACGGTAATCAACCGTGCTTTTTATAAAGCAAATCTGCTTATTTGTTTTTGTGCGAACGAAGATAATCCAAGGTTTTGAGCTGGGCAATCGCTGCGGCCAAGGCTTTGTGTGCTTCAGCCAGCGATTTATCGTCTTTGGCTTGAGAAATGCCGGTTTCCGCCGCCTTCTTGGCAGCTTCCGCGCGCTCGCGATCCATCTCGGAACTGCGTACGGCAACATCCGCCAACACAGTAAGTTGGTTGGGCTGCACTTCCAGCACTCCGCCGGAAACGGCAACAAGCACTTCTTCAGCTTCGCCGGGCACGGTCAAACGCAATGCACCGGGACGTACCAAACTCATAATCGGCTCGTGTCGCGGATAAATACCGAGCTCACCTTGAACAGTCGGAACCACTACAAAACTGGCTTCGCCTGAATAGATGTTCTGCTCGCTACTTACCACTTCAACTCGCATGATGCTCATGCCGACCTCCTTAGTTTAAGGTTTTCGCTTTCTCGACCGCTTCTTCGATACCGCCTACCATGTAGAAAGCTTGTTCAGGCAGATGGTCGTATTCACCGTTCAAGATAGCTTTAAAGCCGGCAATAGTGTCACGCAGCGATACATATTTGCCGGGAGAGCCGGTAAATACTTCGGCAACGTGGAACGGTTGCGACAGGAAGCGTTGGATCTTACGCGCACGCATCACGGTCAGTTTATCTTCGTCTGACAATTCGTCCATACCCAGAATGGCAATAATATCGCGCAATTCTTTGTATTTTTGCAGGGTAGATTGTACGCCGCGGGCTACGTCATAGTGTTCTTGACCCAATACCATCGGATCCAGTTGGCGCGAAGTGGAATCGAGCGGGTCAACTGCTGGGTAAATACCCAAAGAGGCAATGTCACGGCTCAAAACGACAGTGGCGTCCAAGTGGGCAAATGTCGTTGCAGGAGACGGGTCAGTCAAGTCATCTGCAGGTACATATACGGCTTGAATAGAAGTAATGGAGCCTGTTTGGGTAGAGGTAATACGCTCTTGCAAACGACCCATTTCTTCAGCCAATGTCGGTTGGTAACCTACTGCTGAAGGCATACGGCCCAACAATGCGGATACTTCGGTACCGGCCAGGGTGTAACGGTAGATATTGTCCACGAAGAACAATACGTCACGACCTTTACCGCTTTCGTCTTTTTCATCACGGAAGTATTCGGCCATCGTCAAACCGGTCAAGGCTACACGCAGACGGTTACCCGGAGGTTCGTTCATCTGACCGTAAACCATCGCCACTTTGTCCAATACGTTGGAATCTTTCATCTCGTGGTAGAAGTCATTACCTTCACGGGTACGCTCACCCACACCCGCAAACACGGACAAACCGCTATGTGCTTTGGCGATGTTGTTAATCAATTCCATCATGTTGACGGTTTTGCCTACACCGGCACCACCGAACAGACCTACTTTACCGCCTTTGGCAAACGGACACAGCAAGTCAATCACTTTAATGCCTGTTTCCAACAGCTCAGTAGTCGCAGACAGTTCATCAAATTTCGGAGCTGTCTGATGGATAGCACGGTGTTTGTCGGTATCAATCGGACCTGCTTCATCAACAGGCGTACCCAATACATCGACAATACGTCCCAAAGTGCCTTTACCTACCGGTACTGTAATCGGCGCACCTGTATTGCTTACAGTCATGCCGCGTTTCAAACCATCCGAACTACCCATTGCAATAGTACGGACTACGCCGTCACCCAGAAGCTGTTGCACTTCCAAAGTCAGGCCGTTTGCATCCAATTTCAGGGCGTCGTAAACACGCGGAATGGCATCACGCGGGAACTCCACGTCAACTACCGCACCAATAATTTGTACGATTTTGCCTTGGCTCATTATCGTATCCTAATTTCCTGTTCAGGTTTCAGACGACATTAAACTGCCGCCGCACCTGCTACAATTTCTGACAATTCCGTGGTAATCGCAGCTTGACGCGATTTGTTATATACCAAACGCAACTCTTTAATGGCATTGCCTGCATTGTCGGTGGCTGCTTTCATTGCCACCATACGCGCAGCTTGCTCAGATGCCATATTGTCACTCAATGCTTGGTAAACCACAGACTCTAAATAGCGGCGAACCAGATATTCCAACACAGCGACAGGACTTGGCTCATAACGGTATTCCCAACTGAATGAAGAATAACTCTCCTCGTCTTCTATCACATTTTCGCCGATAGGCAGCAGAACCTCCAACCGTGGTTCTTGACGCATAGTATTCACAAAACACGAATACACCAGATGTATCTTATCTAACTCATGCTTCTCGTAACGTTGGAAGATTTCAGTCAAGGGACCAAGCAGCAATTCCATTTTTGGGGTATCACCCAAATTAATCGCACTGGCAATAACGTTCAAACCGATGTTTTGACAAGCCGCCAAACCTTTACTACCTAAACAGACGACATCAACTTCAATGCCTTGTTCTTGGTATTCTTGGACTTGCGCTAAGAATTTTTTCAAAACATTCGCGTTCAAACCACCGCAAAGACCTTTATCAGAGGTGATTAAAATAAAACCTACCCGACGTGTTTCACGATGAGGTGCCAATAATTTAATACCGTGATCTTCATGGGTTCGCGCCAAATGACTCATAACTGTCCGTACTTTTTCGGCATACGGACGCGCCAAGCGCATCCGCTCCTGAGTCTTCCGCATTTTAGAGGTTGACACCATCTGCATTGCTTTAGTGATCTTTTGGGTATTTTGAACACTACGGATTTTGGTGAGAATCTCTTTTCCGACTGCCATTTCAGACTCCTTTCATTTCAGCTCTTAGGCTTGGTAAGCATAAGAAGATTTGAAAGAATTCATGGCTTCGGTCAATGCTTTTTCGCTTTCATCGGACATTGCACCTGATGCGTTGATTGCTTCTAAAACACCAGGATGCTGAGTGCGTACAAAGCTCAAAAATTCTGCTTCGAAAGCCAATGCCTTGGATACCGGTACATCTTCGTAAGAACCATTATTAATGGCCCACAAGGTCAAAGCCATTTCGGCTGTATCCAAAGTGCTGAATTGTTTTTGCTTCATCAATTCAGTAACCACTTCACCGTGTTGCAGCTGTTTGCGTGTAGCCTCATCCAAATCAGAAGCAAATTGCGAGAAGGCTGCCAACTCACGATATTGGGCAAGTGCCAAACGGATACCGCCACCCAGTTTTTTAATTACTTTGGTTTGCGCAGCACCACCTACGCGCGATACCGAAATACCGGCATTAATCGCAGGACGGATACCGGCGTTAAACAAGTCGGTTTCCAAGAAAATCTGACCGTCGGTAATCGAAATCACGTTTGTCGGTACGAATGCAGAGACGTCGCCGGCTTGCGTTTCAATAATCGGCAATGCAGTCAGAGAGCCTGTTTTGCCCTTCACTTCGCCATTGGTCAGTTTTTCAACTTCGTGCTCATTTACACGGGCAGCGCGCTCCAACAAACGGGAGTGCAGATAGAAAACGTCGCCAGGATATGCTTCACGACCGGGAGGACGGCGCAGCAACAGGGAAATTTGACGGTAAGCAACAGCCTGTTTGGATAAGTCATCATATACAATCAATGCGTCTTCACCGCGGTCGCGGAAAAACTCGCCCATCGTACAACCTGCATAAGGTGCGATATATTGCAAAGCCGCAGCTTCAGAAGCAGTCGCCGCAACCACAATAGTGTGCTCCATTGCGCCATGCTCTTCCAATTTGCGTACTACGTTGGCAATAGAAGATGCTTTTTGACCGATTGCAACATAAATACAGATAACGCCCGTACCTTTTTGGTTGACAATAGCATCCAATGCTACGGCTGTTTTACCTGTTTGACGGTCACCAATGATCAGCTCACGTTGACCGCGACCAATCGGAACCATTGAGTCAATGGCCTTCAGACCGGTTTGCATAGGCTGGTCAACTGATTTACGGGCAATTACACCCGGTGCAATTTTTTCGATTGGCGCTGTGGAAGATGTGTTGATCGGGCCTTTGCCATCAATCGGGCGACCCAGCGCATCTACAACGCGACCAACCAACTCACGGCCGACAGGTACTTCCAAAATACGACCGGTACAAGTAACTGTGTCGCCTTCTTTAATATGTTCGTATTCACCCAACACTACGGCGCCGACGGAGTCGCGCTCCAAATTCATCGCCAAACCGAAAGTGTTACCCGGGAATTCGAGCATCTCACCTTGCATTGCGTCTGACAAGCCATGAATACGAACAATACCGTCTGTTACAGAAATAACCGTACCACGGGTACGTACTTCTGTATTTCCAGACAGATTTTCAATTTTAGCTTTAATCAAATCGCTAATTTCAGCAGGATTAAGCTGCATGAAAACTCTCCTAATTTGTCATAGTCGCATACAGGGCATTCAATTTACCCCGCACCGACAAATCCAAGACCTGGTCACCCACTTCAACTTTGACACCGCCAATTAATTCAGGTGCAACTTCAGTTGTAATCTGCAACTTACTGTCAAAGCGTTTTTTCAATATTTCAGCCAACTCAGCCAATTGATTTTCAGTCAATGGATAAGCACTGTAAATTACAGCGGACTTAGTATGATTGAATGACAAGGTTAAAGCTTGATATTGAGCATAGACTTCAGGCAATATAGGCAAACGTTTTTGCTCTGCCAGAACAGTAATGAAATTCTTCAATTCATCACTTTTTAATTCAACGAGTTCGGCAAGTACATTTACCTTTTCAGAAGTATTGATTTCAGGTTGCTCAAGAAAAGAAATTACTTTCTGATTTTGAACAACCGCGGCTAATTCTTCCAGTCCGCCCAACCAAGACTCAATTTGGTTTTTTTCCTGCGCCAGATTAAACAATGCTTTCGCATAAGGTCTGGCAATCGTTGCGAACTCAGCCATAAGATTACAGCTCCTGTTTTAAAGCACTGAGCAGCTGCGCATGTTTTGAAGTATCTACTTCACTGCGCAAAATAGACTCTGCACCTTTAACCGCCAATGCAGCAACCTGTTCACGCAAAACTTCGCGTGCACGATTCATTTCTTGCTGGGCATCAGCTTTAGCTTGTGCTGTAATCCGCACCGCCTCGACAGTAGCTTGCTCTTTCGCTTCTTCTACGATTTTGGCGGCACGTTTTTCGGCGTTTGCTACCATTTCGGAAACTTGGTTACGCCCTTCAGCCAAGAGTTCTGCAACTTTCTTCTCTGCCTGTTCAAAATCGCTCTTACCGCGCTCGGCAGCAGCCAAGCCTTCGGCAATTTTTGCGGCACGCTCATCCAATGCTTTTGCGATTGGCGGCCACACAAATTTCATGGTAAACCAAACCAAACCGAAAAAGACGATGATTTGAGCGAATAAGGTTGCATTAATATTCACGTTAGTTAACCTTCGTACTAGTGTTAATCAAACAGACCAAAGTCTGTACCTAGACGGATCACGCCGTTTGATTATGCACCAAATGGTTTAACGAAGGCGAACAACAGTGCAATAGCCACACCAATCAGGAATGCGGCATCAATCAGACCAGCAATCAGGAACAATTTAGTTTGCAGCGGACCAATCAATTCAGGTTGACGCGCAGAAGACTCCAAATATTTGGAGCCGACCATTGCGATACCGATAGAGGCACCCAATGCACCCAATGCTACGATTAAACCACATGCAATTGCTACCAAACCCATTTTTTACTCCTTGAGAAAACAAAGAAAGTTAATGAAAAACTACCTAATAAATTAATGTGCATCATGAGCTTGTCCAATATAGACAAACGCCAAGGCCATAAAGATAAATGCCTGCAGGGTAATCACCAAGATATGGAAAATCGCCCATGCCAATCCGGCAAGGATGTGGAAACCAAACAGAATCGGATCCAACACTTCAACGCTTCCAGATGATGCCCAAGCACCACCCAGCAAAGCAATCAGGAGGAACACCAGCTCACCGGCATACATATTACCGAACAACCGCATACCGTGAGAAACTGTTTTAGAAAGGAATTCAACAAGATTCAAAAGAAAGTTGGCAGGAGCGAGTTTGGCGCCAAACGGAGCGCTAAACAACTCATGAATCCAACCACGAACACCTTTGATTTTGATATTGTAATAAATACAAATTACCAAGACACCGATAGCCAACGCCAAAGTAGTATTCAAATCTGCAGTCGGCACAATGCGCAGCAATGCATGATGGTTACCTGTAATGTTTTGCCACAGCCACGGGAACAAATCCACCGGCAGCATATCCATTGCATTCATCAGGAAAATCCATACGAACAGGGTCAAACCCAACGGAGCAATGGCTTTTCGGGATTGTTCGTTGTGAATAATGCTTTTACACATATCATCCACAAATTCAAACAAAATCTCTACAGCAGCCTGAAAACGACCAGGTACACCTGCTGTCGCCTTCTTGGCTCCACGCAAAAGTAGGAAACTGCCGATTACGCCCAACAATACAGAGAAAAATATTGCATCAATATTAACAAAAGAAAAATCAGCAATATTGTCCAAGCCCTGTCCTTTAGCCACATCGGAAAGGCTGGTTAAACTTTGCAAGTGGTGCGTGATGTAATCAGTAGCAGTAATTTTGTCACCTGCCATAATGCTTCACTCTCAACGATACTAAAAAAACCAAATGGCTGACACCGAGCAATCCGAACAAGAACGGAAAGAATATCAAAGACTGATGCCAAACCATAAATACGGCAAGCATCATCACCAGCGACAGCACTACTTTTAAAACTTCCCCAATAATGAAAGCCTTACCATGATACAAAGGATTACGTTTGGAAAGTTTTAAAAGTAAAACTGCGAAAGCGGAAGGGAGAAGGTAGGAAAACCCACCTGCAACAGCAGACCAAAATCCTGCCAAACCTGAAAATGCGGCGCTAATAAGCGCAACCGCTGTCAAAACCAGAATTTGTAAGATGAGAATCTGCTTCATAAAAACGGGAAATCCCGACAGTAATGCGAGGCTAAATATAATCAAGAAGCCTATGTACGTCAAGCAATATGTTAATCTTTGTGAGTCTATATCTGACTTCACCTTAACGTAAGGCAAAGAATTCGCATTATATCACGCATTACATACAATTACAGACATTGGTAGGCTAAATTGTCGATATTCCCACCTTAATTTTAAAAGAAGGTTATCTGAATGTTTCAGACGACCTTCACCATCAAGCTTTATGAAATTTTCTTATTTATTTTGCTTAAAATAAAACAAGGCAAGTTAGCAAACATCCGGGTAATGAAATTAAGAAATCTAAATCTTCTTCGCTCAAAAGTCCGTGACTCAGCGCATGACCGATGTCAATCCGAATTATGCAAAAAAACTGCCCTTCCCTCTTGTTTCAGACGACCTCTCAAGTTCACACGTCGTCTGAAACCCGTTTCCACTCCAACGCCAAATCGTACAAGGCTTTTTTGCTTTCGCCGGTAATTTTGGCGGCAAGTTCGGCGGCCTGCTTGGTGGGCAGCTCGGCAGCGAGGATTTTCATAACGTTTTGCGCGGCTTCGGGCAAGGTATCGTGTTTTTCACGGGACGCAGGATGGAGGATGAGCACCATTTCGCCGCGCGCCTGATTGCTGTCGTTTTTCAGGGTCGTCTGAATTTCAGTAACGGTACCGCTAAGGAAGGTTTCGAAGGTTTTGGTGATTTCTCGTGCGAGTGTCAGGCTGCGTTCAGGAAAGAGAGCTGCCATGTCGGCAAGGGTGGCTTCGATTCGGTGCGGGGTTTCAAACATCACGACGGGAAATTCAGCCTGCGCCCATTTGGCAAGCAACTTCTGCCGTTCGCCGGATTTAGGCGGCAGGAAACCGTTGAAGTAGAAATTGGGTTCGGTAATGCCCGCAACGCTCAACGCGCCCATTACCGCGCTCGCACCGACAACGGGGACAACTTTAAAACCAGCCTCACGCACGCGGCGGGCGAGTTTCGCACCGGGATCGCAAACCGCAGGCGTACCTGCGTCGGAAACTTGTGCGACGGTAAGGTCGTCTGAAAGATGGTTGATGATTTTGTCCGCCATCTGCTGTTCGTTATGCTCGCGCACGCTGACGAGCTTGCCCTGTATGCCGTATGCGCTCAGAAGCTGTGCGGTAACGCGCGTATCTTCGGCGCAGATAATGTCGGCTTTTTGCAGGACGGCGAGCGCGCGCAGGGTGATGTCCGCCAAATTGCCGATGGGCGTGGCGACAACGTATAATGTCCGTTTTTCAATACTGTCGGCGGCTTTTTGAAGGTGTTTTTGAAACATGGCTTTATCAGGTCGTCTGAAAACAATATAACGATATTATACGGGGTAAACCTCCATGCGTCTGAACCACAAACAAGGGGTGGCGGGCGAAGATGCCGCGCTGGCGTTTCTTCTTTCGCAAGGCTGCAAACTCATCGCGCGCAACTGGCACTGCGCTTACGGCGAAATCGATTTGATTGTCAAAAACGGTAACATGATTCTGTTTGTTGAAGTAAAATACCGCAAAAATCAGGGTTTCGGCGGTGCCGCATACAGTATTTCGCCGTCTAAGTTATTGAAACTGCAACGGTCTGCGGAGTATTATCTGCAACAAAACGGCATGACGGATACCGCGTGCCGCATCGATGCGGTACTGATAGAAGGAAACCGCCCGCCCGAATGGATAAAGAATATTACAGGTTGACGATATGACGACTTTACAAGAGCGCGTTGCCGCCCATTTCGCCGAAAGCATCCTTGCCAAGCAGGAAGCCGAAAAAGTATTGGTCGAGCCGACCGCTCAAGCGGCGGAATTGATGCTGCAATGCCTGATGAACGACGGCAAAATTTTAGCCTGCGGCAACGGCGGTTCGGCTGCCGACGCGCAGCACTTCGCCGCCGAAATGACCGGACGCTTTGAAAAAGAGCGTATGGAACTTGCCGCCGTCGCGCTGACGACGGACACGTCTGCGCTGACCGCCATCGGCAACGACTACGGTTTCGACCATGTGTTCAGCAAGCAAGTGCGCGCGCTCGGACGCGCCGGCGACGTTTTGGTCGGCATCTCTACCTCCGGCAACTCCGCCAACGTCATCGAAGCCATAAAAGCGGCACACGAACGCGATATGCACGTCATTGCCATGACCGGCCGCGACGGCGGCAAAATCGCCGCTATGCTCAAAGACACCGACGTACTGCTCAACGTCCCCTACCCGCGCACCGCCCGTATTCAGGAAAACCATATCCTGCTGATACACGCCATGTGCGACTGCATCGACTCCATGTTGCTTGAAGGAATGTAAGCCTTTTTTCAGACGACCCTCTTTTAAAGGTCGTCTGAAACATATCCGCCGAACCCATCATCAAGGAAAAAATATGAACATCAAACGTCATACCGCACCCGTTCTGACCGCCCTCCTCCTCAGCCTGACACTCAGCGGCTGTGTCGGCGTACTCCTCGGCGGCGCGGCAGTCGGCACCAAATCCGCCGTCGACCGCCGCACCACAGGCGCGCAAACCGATGACAACGTAATGGCAGTGCGCGTTGAAACCACTGCCCGCTCCTACCTGCGCCAAAACAACCAAGCGCAGGGTTACACCCCAAAACTCAACGTCGTCGGCTACAACCGACAACTGCTGCTGCTCGGACAAGTCGCCACTGAAGGCGAAAAACAATTCGTCGAACAAATCGCCCGTGCCGAACAAGCCGCCGAAGGCGTGTACAACTACATCACCGTTGCCCCTCAAGGACGCACCTTCGGCGACGTAACCAACGACACATGGGGCACATCCAAAGTCCGCACCGCCCTTTTGGGCCTCAAACCCACCACGCAGGCGCGCGTCAAAATCGTGACCTACGGCAACGTGACTTATGTGATGGGCATCCTGACGCCTGAAGAACAAGAAAAAGTTACCCAACGCGTCAGCACCACCGTGGGCGTACAAAAAGTCGTTACCCTGTATCAAAACTACACCCAACAGCCATAGGATTGTTCCTTGACTGAGAGGTCGTCTGAAACCCAATTTTGTTTCAGACGACCTATTACGATACAATCCGCCCGATTGATTTCATTTTTACCGATTTATCATGTCCAAAACCCCTAAATCCTCATTCCAACTCAAACCCAAACATTTAATCAGAGCCTTTTTCGGCGTCTGCATCATTGCTGTTGCCGCCTTGGTTATCGGCGTCATCAGCACCATCAAGAGCCACGATTCCCAAGAACGCGAAGCCATTAAAAACAAACCCGTTCCCAAAGACACCCCTGTCGAAGTCTGGCGTCCCATCGGCGCTCCCGAAGAGGACAGAACCAAGCCTGCCGCCAAAGCCGAGCTTGACGATGACGAAAAAACCGATTCCCGCAATCCCGTCATCCCGCCTAAAAACAAATCAAACGGCAAAAACAGCAACAGCACCCCGACCGAGGACGAAGCCTCAGAAGACAAACCCGCCAATAACAAAGCAAACGCCAAACCTGCTGTAACTGAAACGCCCGATACCGAAGAAAAAACGCCGCGCAGTACACCTCCCGCAGCAGGCAACAGACGTACGCCGTCGGAACAGCCGACCGAATCCAAACCCGCGGCTAAACCCGAACAACGCCAACCCGAAGCAGCCAAACCGGCACCTAAGCCGACGCCGAAACCTAAGACTCCTTCCAAATCCAAAGAAGTCATCGACAATCTATTCTAGTGCGGACTGGCATTCGGCTTTAATTTGAACTTCAGGCATCAGTCGCGAATCCAAAAGTAAAGCCAAAACGTCCGACCGCCTCATTGCAGTGTTCTTATAGTGGATTAAATTTAAATCAGGACAAGGCGACGAAGCCGCAGACAGTA
>JUNU01000285.1 GCA_001067655.1 Neisseria lactamica | reverse complement strand
AAATGATTCTATGTTTTTTATTTCTTTAAGAAACAAGCAATTTGGTATACTCATGTGTAAGTATAATCCTTTCAAATTCTCACATTTAGATAAAATTGATAAGTCAACTTGTTTGTTAATCCCTTCGAATTCTATTTCGCACAAGTTTTTACACTCTAAAATATCTTTAATGTCAATTAGTTTTCTGGCTAATCTGATTGTTAATTCATCTAAATTGCTCAAATGATTAATTCCTGATAAATCTATTCCTGAATAGTTCCTTAATACTAATCTTGTTAGGTTAGGTATTTTGTCTAAAAAGGATAATTTATTGGCGTATGATAAATATAAAAAACTCAGATTGTTGTTATTAAATATAATGTTATCCGAGTAATGGCATACAAGCGTGTTTAATTTAGGAAATTTACTGATATCAACTTTATTATCACTCCACCATTGTAACCACTGTAATTCTTTTAAGTAATATATCGGTTGAATATCAGCTGATTTTGCTAAAAAACAGGAAAGTTTGAAATGAGTAATATTTGGAAATTGCTTTAGGAAGTCCAAATTTATTTCGTAGACTCCATTCGTATTCGATGCAATACCAATTTTATCTACCTGAGGAAATTTTGATAAAACATATTCTATGGCACGGTCAATATTTTCAACATCGAGCATAATGTAGTCATCTAATTTCCAAATGCCATTTTTGTCAAATAGCGTATTCAATTCTTCAACTCCTTATTTTTATTTTAATAACAGTAAACTTAGGCTAGATTAAAATTCCACCATTTAAAAAGGTCGTCTGAAAACCCTGTTTCAGGTTTTCAGACGACCTTTCGTCTTTATTTTTCGTTTTGTTTGTACCAGTTGATGAATTCGTCCGGTTTGGCGAAGCCGAGCAAAGGGTCGCTGCGGCGGCCGTCGGCGTGGATGGCGAAAATGCCCGGCGGGCCGTAGATTCCGTATTCTTTGTAGAGTGCCTGATGTTCGGGCGTGTTGGCGGTTACGTCGATTTGGAAGAAGCGTTCCATATTGACGGCTTCATGCACTTGCGGCTGGTTGAGCGTGTAGTTTGCCATTTCTTTGCAGGCAATACACCAGTCGGCATAGAAATCCAAAACGACGGGTTTGTCGGGGTTGGCTTTTAATGCGGCGTCCATGGCGGCTTTAAGTTCGGCGACGTCGGTGAACATTTTACCGTGGTCGGTCGTTTTGCCTGCTTCGGACGGGGGCGAGAGCGTCAGGAAGTGGTGCAGGGCGGTGGTTTGTTTGTTTGCGCTTTGCCAGCCGAACCATGCGCCGCCGATGATGAGCAGGAAGCCTAAAACGGAGGCTGCGGTTTTCAGACGACCTTTTTGTTTGCTCGATTTAACCAGCAACATGACGGCAGGGACGATCATGAGCAGGGTGTACAGCGCGACAACGAGGTAGTAGGGCAGGTGCGGCGTGGCGAGATAGACGGCTACGGCAAGCAGGATGAAGCCGAAGGCGTATTTGATGCCGTTCATCCAGTCGCCTGCTTTGGGCAGGACGTGGCCTCCGAATGTGCCGATAAGGATCAGCGGAACGCCGGTGCCGAGTGCCAAGACATACAACGCCAGTCCGCCTAAGACGGCATCACCGGTTTGTCCGATATAGCCCAAGGCGAATCCGAGCGGCGGGGCGACGCAGGGGCCGACAATCAGCGCGGAGAGTATGCCCATGACAAAGACGGAGAAGATTTTGCCGCCGGAGAGTTTGCTGCTTTGGTTTTGGAAATAGGATTGGACGGCGTTGGGCAGCTGGATGTTGAAGAGTCCGAACATGGAAAGCGCAAGGACGACCATCAGGCCTGCGGCGGCAAGGACGACCCATGCCTGTTGCAGCCATACGGTCAGAAGCGCGCCCGTCAGACCTGCGATGACGCCGACCAGCGTGTAGGTCAGTGCCAAACCTTGCACATACGCTACGGACAGCGCAAAGGCGCGGCCTTTGCCGGCGGTTTTATCGCCGACGATGATGCTGGAGACTATCGGTAAAAGCGGATACATACAGGCGGTAAAGCTCAAGAATACCCCTGCGGTAAAAAACGCCAACAGGTTGGCGTTTAATGTGTCCCACGATAATTTGAAGCGGCTGTTGTCATCGTTGTTTTGCGAGGCTTTAGGAGCGGCGGCGGGGGATGGTTTGGCGGAATCCGGTTGTAGGAAGCGGTCTTTGGCGGATATGGGTTCGTCGCTTTGCGTCTCATACAGGCCGTTGCCTTTAATCTCAAAAGATGTGTCCACGGGCGGGTAACATACGCCGGCTTCGGCACAGCCTTGATAAGTCAGCGTCAGCTTGTAGGTCGGCGTGGCTTTTTTGTAAGGCCAGTTGACCTGCGCGGCGCGGTGGAACACGGTTTGTTTGCCGAAAAACTCATCTTCTTTGGCTTCGCCTTTGCTGAAAATCGGTTCGGCCAATACGCCTTCAGGCGCGGTGGCGGCGACGATTTTCGATTGGTACATATAGTAGCCGTCGGCGATTTTGAATTCGACGTTGATGCCTTTGTCGGTAACGTTCACTTGCGGCACGAACGCTTTTTCAGGCGGCAGCAAATCATCGGCGTTCACGGCAAACGCGCTGGAACACAGGGCAAAAAAGGCGGTAAAGAAGTAAAGGAGTTTTTTCATGGCGTCTTCTCGGTGGAAGGGTTAAACAGGCGCATTATAAACGCAGCAGCCGTTTATAGGCCTTAATTTATATTAAAAGCTGCGATTGTTTTTTATAGTGGATTAACAAAAATCAGGACAAGGCGACGAAGCCGCAGACAGTGTAGATAGTACGGAACCGATTCACTTGGTGCTTCAGCACCTTGGAGAATCGTTCTCTTTGAGCTAAGGCGAGGCAACGCCGTACTGGTTTAAAGTTA
>JUNU01000284.1 GCA_001067655.1 Neisseria lactamica | reverse complement strand
GCCGTTGAAGTCGTAGTGGTAGCGGACGGTTTCGGTAACGGGCAGGTACAGCATGTCGTACTGCGCATCGCGCCAGTCGGTTTCGGGCAGGCCGTTTCGGGCGTTTTCTTCTTTAGACGGCACTTTCCATTGGTGCTGGGTGATAAGCTGTTCTTTTTCGTTGTAGTTTAGTCAGGTAAGGGGGTATAGGCAAGGTCGTCTGAAAATTGATTTCAGACGACCTTGATTTTTGGTGGGACTCAATCTAATCCTAATCTATGACTACTGTCCGTTGAGTTTGAACTACTATCTATGTTTGTTAAGATGGATTTATTGTCATTGGCCAAGAATTTCTTCTCCAATTATTGAATCTAACTCTATCCATGCATCTTCAAGTTGATTAACAATAGAAGATTCATTTTTATTTGGATCATCTTTTAAATTGAGATACCAGACATGTGTTAATTTTGGTATTTCATATAAATTTGACGCTAGTCTTTTTTCAATGAGATTATGATTATAAGTATAATGCTTAATTTCATTCAAGATTTTTAATAATTCTTGATAGTCCTTTACGTTGAATTCAAGGTTCATTCTGACCTTATCAATAAAACTATTATTTTCAAGTTTTTCTAATAATTCTTTCATGGTAAATACCTTCTAAGTTATATAAAGCCAAGTATTGCTTCTGCTGGAATTGCACCTTTGATGAGAACTTCTTGATCATGAACTGCATAATTTTTTATTCGGGGTTGTTTATGGGATAAAATTGCATCAGCCTTTTCTTTAGTTGATACATCTAAAATGTTTTTAGCGGGAATTTTATCAGTATCAATTTTTATTACAGGGTCGGAAGTTCCATCTTTGTTAGGAGCATATTTTTTTGTTGCAATATCTTTGCAACGAGTTGTAGAAATCCAAGGATCTCTTGAGTGTTTAGTTCCCCCTATGTGCTGCTCGGGAGTTGTTTTATGCGCAGGAGTAGGACGAGATATGCCTTTCCCTGCTTTAACATCCGCAATTTCACTTTGTTTTAAGGCGCGATAAACAATCATCAGGCCAAACCAATCAACCCATACTTGGATATTAGGTGCAAACTGATAAAGGTTATCTCCACCCATCAACCCAATCGGATCCTGATTCACAAACCGACCCGCATCAGGTTCGTAGTACCTGAGGAAATTGTAATGCAACCCCGTTTCACGGTCGGCATACTGATTTTGCAGGCGGAAGGGCTGGTAAGCACTATCCGTTACCTTGGTTTCCTCTTTCAGACGACCCCAGCCGGTGTAGTTGCCGAACCACAGCAAATTGCCATCCTTATCGGTCATCTCTCTTGGGATACCGATTTGGTCGCAGTGGAAGTAGTGGGTTTGTTGGCGGCTTTCGCCGTCTTCGGTTGTCCAGTCTCGGACTTGTGCCAGCGGTTCGTAGGAATCTTGATCGGTGTAGATATAGGTATATCTGCCGTCCGGGTGGATTTCCTGTAGGAGGTGGCTGCCATCCCAAACGAAGCGGGTTTGGTTTTCGAGGTCGTTTGAAACTTCTTCGTTTTTCAGACGACCTTTGCCTATCCTTCTGCCCAGGGCGTCGTAGCTGTAGGACCAAGTTTCTTTCGTGCCGTCTTTCTTGAAGATTTCCGCTTTAACCAGTTGGTCATGCAGATCGTAGAAATAGTTCTGTACTTCGCCGTTCGGCAGCTCTCGGTGGATCAGGTTGCCGAGGTCGTCGTAGTAATAGGTCGTGCCGTTGTAGGTT
>JUNU01000283.1 GCA_001067655.1 Neisseria lactamica | reverse complement strand
GAATGGATTGCCGTTCAAATAAATCGCTCTACATAAAAATCAATGCGTTATCTCGAACTCACGTTAGGTCTAATCAAATTGTCGGACATCCATATCCGACAAGCAATCTGCTTTTCAGACGGCCTTGCAAATTTAAGTTTGACGTGCGTTCGAAATAAGGCAGTTGATGCGAAGCGAAATTCCATTGGCGTACCTGCAACTTGGCCCCCTCCCCTGCGGGGGAGGGTCGGGGAGAGGGTAAAACGGGGCAGATACAGACAATATTTCCGTTGCCGTCCAATGTCCTCTCCCTAACCCTCTCCCACGGGAGAGGGAATGGATTGCCGTTCAAATAAAT
>JUNU01000027.1 GCA_001067655.1 Neisseria lactamica | reverse complement strand
CCGTAGAGCCACCCTCTCCCCAGCCCTCTCCCGCCGGACGGGAGAGGGGGCAGGTTTGCAAGTTAAAACGAGGTCGTCTGAAAACTTTGGGATTTGAGTTTTGGAGAAACTCGTTCCCGATTTTTCAGACGACCTTTTACTCAATCAAAACAGGCTTGGGATAAATCAGGTAGTGTGGGCTTTGCCCACGAAATCTACCACCTGACAATTCAAATCAGACAACAGCCGAATGGGTATCCATTTCGGCATTTATCCCGTGGGCAAAGCCCACGCTACTCGTTGCAGCAACAGCAATCTGTCCCTTCCCCCGTTTAGCGGGGGAAGGTTAGGATGGGGGTGGCTTTGCGGCTTTAGGTCAAATCAAATTCGTACAACCCATAGACCCCCCCTCTCCCCGGCCCTCTCCCGCCGGACGGGAGAGGAGGCAGGTTGCAGATAAAAACGAGGTCGTCTGAAAGCTCGGGGATTTGAGTTTCAGACGACCTTTTGCTATCGATATACCTCAAGACTCAAATATCTTGCATG
>JUNU01000282.1 GCA_001067655.1 Neisseria lactamica | reverse complement strand
TTTGAGCTAAGGCGAGGCAACGCCGTACTGGTTTAAAGTTAATCCACTATATCACACGGCTTGCGGGCTGGCTTCAATGTCGTGCAGGCTGCGGTAGCAGGGGTCGAGCTGGTTGGCGATGAGGGTGAGCTGCCGGTGGAGGATGTGGCTTTGACGTTCGTCGCCTGCCTCTGTTTGTAAGGCTTCCAAGTCGGTTCGGATTTGGGAGAGGGTCGTCTGAAAATCTTGTTCGCTTGTTTGCGGGAGGCGTTCGAGCAGGTCGGCAATGCGGTAGCCGCTTTGGTAGAACTTGCGGACGAAGTCGGGGCTGTATGCGCCGTCCATTTCGCTGCGGTATGCGCCGAGCGCGGAGATGTAGCCGGTCAGGGCATAGCTGGTTTTGAGAAGGTTGAAGCCGCTTTGCAGGTTGTTGCCGTATTTTTTGGGTTCGCTGCTCATGTCGGAGAGGGTGCTACTGAGGGTGGCGGTGCGCTCGTGGGCGCGGCGGCGGACGGTGCGGTATTCGACGTCGTCGGCGATGCCGTATTGGAGCTGGTCGAGGATTTTTCTGAGGTAGGCACCGTTGCCGCCGACGGCTTGGGCGGCGGTTTTTTCGAGGGTAAGGTAACGCCAATCCGGCCAGAGGTAGGTGACGGCTGCCCACGCGAGGACGGAGCCGACGATGGTGTCGATGATGCGGACGGGCATGGCGGCATAAACGTCCAGCCCTGCGAGGGAGAAGCTGGTGAGGGCTTGGATGGTGATGAAGAAGGTGGAGAAGCTGTATTTGTAGCTTCGGGTCATGAAAAACAGGGTGGTGCTGGCGATGACGATCCAGAGTTTGGTTTCGACGGATGGGGTAAAATAAGGCACGAGGGAGCCGACGATGACGCCAAGTATGGTTCCGGCGATGCGTTGGTACACGCGGCTTTTGGTGGCGGTGTAGTTGGGTTGGCAGACGAAGACGGCGGTCAGGAGTATCCAGTAACCGAGGTTGAGATGGAGGATTTCGACGATGATGCAGGAGGCGGCAACGAGGATGGAGAGGCGCGTGGCGTGACGGAACACGCCCGACTCGAAGTTGAGCTGGCTGCGGACGGTCTGCCAGACGTTTTTCAGGCTGCTGTTTTCGAGGGCGGCGATGCGGGTGTCGCTGCTGTTGTCGTTTTCGGCGGGGGAATCGCTGTGTTGGAGTTGGCGAAGTTGGTGATCGACGCTGCCGAGGTTGTCGAGCAGGCGGCGGATGTGGTGGATGTTGCGGCTTTCGGGGTGGTCGTCGGTGTAGTGCGAGAGGGATTGGCGGCAGCCTTCCATCGCGCGTCCGAGGCGTTTGCTGTATGTGTAGTCTTTGCCGTTCCTTAGGGCGGCGGCAACGTTGCGGCACGCCTGCCCCTGCATTTCTAGCAGGCGGTGGATGCGGAAGATGAGATCGGTGTTTTTAAGGGTATCGGTCAGCTCGGTGTAGTCGGCGTGAGCGGAGCTGACGCGTTCGTGTATGTCTTGGGCGGTGAAGTAGTAGCGCAGCATTTTGGCGGTGCGCGGGTGGCGGTGTTTGCCGCGCAGGCGGTAAAACAGGGCGGCGCGGCATTGGTTAAAGGCGCTGATGACGCCGGTGTTGCTCATGGCGAGGTCGATTTGGCGGTTGCCGAGCCAAGCGGCTTCGTCGGGATCGAAAAAGTCGGCTTTGGCGTCAAAATACCCGCCGAGCGCTTCGTAGGCGTTGGCGACGCTTTCTTGGACGGGGCGGTGCGGGAGGATGATTTGGAAAACGAGTGTGCAGGTGCTGTATAACACAGTCCCGAGCAGAATCATGACGGGATTGGTCAGCCAGAAGTTTTCGGGGGTGTAGGTGAGCGTGGTGTAGGTGGCGACGGCAAGTGCGCCGAACGCGAAAGTGCGGTATTTCAGCCCGACCGCGCCCAAAATGGTAAAGCCGAACGTCATCAGGGTCATGGCGAGGATGAAAGGCAGGCCTGTACCGAGCGTGCTTTGGGCGACGAGAGATGAAATGGTAAACAGGGCGACGGTGATGATGATGTTTTTCAGACGACCTGTCAGGCGGTTATCCAAATCGACGAGACCGCCCGCGATGATGCCGAGTACGAAAGGCATGGCGAGCTTGGGCGTGCCAAACCGCCAGACAAGGGTCGCGGCGATAAAGACGCTGGCGAAGACGGGCAGCGAGGTGATGATGAGGGGTTTGAGCGGCGGGAGTTTCATCGTATTGGGCGCAGCTTTAAATTGGAATGGTTTGATTATAGTGGCTTAACTTTAAACCAGTACGGCGTTGCCTCGCCTTAGCTCAAAGAG
>JUNU01000281.1 GCA_001067655.1 Neisseria lactamica | reverse complement strand
TTACGACCCTGAAATCGGGCGGTTTGTGAGTCAGGATCCGATTGGGTTGATGGGTGGGATAAATGTTTATGTTTATGCTCCTAATCCAATTAGGTGGGTAGATCCTAATGGTCTTTCTCCCGTTTCTCAAAATTGTCGCAACATAAAATACTCCAGAGGAGAGGTCATTACCAAAGTAACAGCTATTGTTAAACCCCATCAAAATCAAATTAAAAAAGTAGCTCCCGATGCCCGCGTTGGATTAAGAGGAAGTTTGGTAACGGGAAAAAGAGGAAACGGAACCCCTTGGGACCAAATTGAATCAGATATTGATGCTTGGGTTGCTTCAAAAACTTTATTTGATGGCAACAATCGGTACCCAAGAGAATTGAAACCTGTTGAAAATTCAATTAATACAGCGATTAAAACAGCACTTCCTTGTTTAGGGCGGGGAAGAAAAGTTTTCTCTTTTAAAACTCAAAGACATAATTTCATCGAAGGTGCTAGAGCCAGAAATGAAAGAATTATTACAATATTTTAAATAATTTAGGGTTTTTTCTAAAGATGACTTACGAAGAACAATTAGTTTCTCTAAAAAAATCAAAGAATTTCTATGTTTACATTTATGAGTGGATTGATTTATTAGATTTTTGCAAAGTTAGCAATTTAAATCCACAGGATGAAGAGTATCAAATTATTACTACAGCTTTTAGACATGCTGGCTGGAAAGGGGATGGTATTTTAACAGAAATTTGGATTCCTCCTTTTGCTGTTGGAGCTATTTTAGAAGAACCTATCAATTATGCTGATGAGCTATGGAAGTCATGGCAGAATGGATTAATTTTATGGCATGTTAAACAGAGAGAGGATGGTTTATCTTTTATTGGTTCACCTAAAAAATTATTAATCCCTGATGTTGGGATAGATAAGGTTGTTGGTTAATTATTATTAAAGTGAGTTAAGGCTTAGAGAGACTGAAATTTTGAGGAATTAGGTGCTCCCCCTTTTTAGTTAAAATATTTTATTGACATAAATTAAAGACATTCGGGTATTTGCAGAACTATACGGTTAAGAACCAGAAGCCGATCCGCTGCTGAAAATCCCGTCCGAACCCCAGGAGCAGTCCGAAGCGCAGCCAGACTTGGTTTATTACCAACTCGACCATCTCGGTACGCCGATTGCCGCACACAATGCAAAAGGCGAAGCTGTATGGACGGCTAAATACGAAGCGTGGGGTAGGATCCGTAACAAAACCGTTTCAGACGACCCCAAAGTCAACATTCCGTTCCGCTTCCAAGGACAGTATTACGAAGAAGAAAGCGGGCTGCACTACAACCGTTTCCGGTATTACGACCCTGAAATCGGG
>JUNU01000280.1 GCA_001067655.1 Neisseria lactamica | reverse complement strand
ATACTGGCCTTTTCTGTTATGGAAAGTTGCACTTCAAATGCGAATCCGCCGACCCTTCCGACCATTCATACCCCGTAAACGCCCTTCGGAAGAATTCTCCCCGCCCGCCCGCAAAAACCGTCAAAATCCCTTATAATTCCGAATCTAAACGAATCCCGTCCTGTCGGCAGCGCCGTCGGGACTTGTCTCAACAACGAAAGAAACACTGTGGACAAACTCAAAATCACCGCCAACGGCCCGCTCAACGGCGAAATCATCGTATCCGGCGCGAAAAACGCCGCCCTGCCGCTGATGTGTGCCGGACTCTTGACCTCCGGCACCCTGCGCCTGAAAAACGTACCCATGCTCGCCGACGTCAAAACCACCCAAAAACTGCTGCAAGGCATGGGCGCACGCGTTTTGACCGACAACGTTCACGAATTCGAAATCAACGGCGGCACCGTCAACAACACCTGCGCACCCTACGAACTGGTGAAAACCATGCGCGCCTCCATCCTCGTGCTCGGCCCGACGCTGGCGCGTTTCGGCGAAGCCCAAGTCAGCCTCCCCGGCGGCTGCGCCATCGGTTCTCGCCCCGTTGACCAGCACCTCAAAGGCCTCGAAACCATGGGTGCGGAAATCACCATCGAACACGGCTACGTTAAAGCCAAAGGTCGTCTGAAAGGCACGCGCGTCGTCATGGACGTCGTTACCGTCGGCGGTACGGAAAACCTGCTGATGGCGGCAACCCTCGCCGAAGGCACGACCATCCTCGAAAACTGCGCCATCGAACCCGAAGTCGTCGATTTGGCAGAATGCCTCGTCAAAATGGGCGCGAAAATCAGCGGCATCGGTACGTCAACCATGACCGTCGAAGGCGTGAAAGAGCTGCACGGCTGCGAACACAGCGTCGTTCCCGACCGCATCGAAGCCGGTACTTTCCTCTGTGCCGTCGCCATGACTGGCGGCAAAGTCGTCCTGCGCAACGCCGCCCCCAAAACCATGGAAGTCGTTTTGGACAAACTCGTCGAAGCCGGCGCCATCATCGAAGCGGGCGACGACTGGATTTCCATCGACATGCAGCAGCGCCCCAAAGCCGTGGACATCCGCACCGTCGTCCACCCCGGCTTCCCGACCGACATGCAGGCGCAGTTTATGGCGATGAACGCCGTTGCCGAAGGCGACAGCCGCGTCGTCGAAACCATCTTTGAAAACCGCTTCATGCACGTTCCCGAACTCAACCGCATGGGCGCGAACATCACTACCGAAGGCAACACCGCCTTCGTCAAAGGCGTGGAAAAACTCTCCGGCGCCGTCGTCATGGCGACCGACCTGCGCGCCTCCGCCAGCCTCGTCATGGCAGGCTTGGTCGCAGGCGGCGAAACCATCGTCGAACGCATCTACCACCTCGACCGCGGCTACGAACACATCGAGAAAAAACTCGGTCAAGTCGGCGCGAAAATCGAACGGGTACGCGGTTAAGAGCCTTGTGCGAACAGGTCGTCTGAAACACCCATTCCGATTTCAGACGACCCCGAGCCTCCATTTCAGACCCAAACCGACCACCATGAGGGGACCATCATGAACTTCAACAACCTGCTCAATCAAATCTTAGGAACCGTTCAAAAAAGCGGAAAATCCGCATCCAAAAGCCCGCTCAATTCATTTGGCGGCGGCGCTTTGGTCGGCGGACTGGCTTCCATGCTGATGAAGAAAAAAACCGCCAAATCGCTGGTCAAAGTCGGCTCCGTCGCAGCGTTGGGTTATCTGGCGTATCAGGGTTATCAAAACTGGCAGAAAAACCAACAGCAGGAAATCGTGCCGCAAGGCGCGTTCGAGCCTGCCGGACTGCTCGCCGAAGACCACAGCCGCGTGATTTTGCGCACCATGATTGCCGCAGCAGCATCGGACGGTCTGATTGACGAAACCGAAAAACAAGTCATCGCCCGTGAAAGCGGCGAAGACCCCGAAACCGCCGCATGGCTTGCCGCCGAATACGCCAATCCGGCAACGGTAGAAGAACTTGCTGCCGCCGTCGGCACCGATCAGGCATTGGCAGCGGAAACCTATCTGGCGGCACGATTGGTCTGCGCAGACTTGTCGCGCAAAGAAATCGTCTTCCTCAGCCGCCTGTCGCAAGCCTTGGGACTGGACGACAATCTGGTCGAAAGCTTGGAAAAACAGCTGGAATTGGCATAACGCTTTGTATAGTGGATTAAATCCAAATCAGGACAAGACGAGGCAACGCCGTACTGGTTTAAAGTTAATCCACTATAA
>JUNU01000279.1 GCA_001067655.1 Neisseria lactamica | reverse complement strand
TTTTCTGTTATGGAAAGTTGCACTTCAAATGCGAATCCGCCGTCGTCTGAAAATCGGATTTCGGGTTTTCAGACGACCTTTGCCGTTCTTTACGCACTGAATTTCCGTCCGCGTTCCATGTCCTGCCTTGCGGATAAAGGGGAACGGTCAATGTGGCGCGGATAGAGGTTTTGACTATATCCAAAGCATCAGGAGTTATTTAGCCTGCGCCAGCCCATTTGTTAAAATCCGTCGTTTTGTCGGTTGATTTAACGGCATTTTCCAGTAGAAACAAACCATAACCATGACACACACACAGCAAAAATCCCCCAACCTTTGGCTGGTTATCGCCGCTGCCGCCTCCATCCTGCTGATTACCATTGGTATGCGCATGACTATGGGGCTGTTTGTCCGTCCGGTCGTCGACTCTACCGAGCTGAGTATCCAAGAGTTCAGCCTGATTATCGCCGTTTTCCAGTTGATGTGGGGCTTGTCCCAGCCGCTTTCCGGCGCGCTTGCCGACCGCTTTGGCGCGTTTAAGGTGTTGGGCGGCGGTGCGCTGCTGTTGGTATCTGCCTGTCTGATGGTGCCGCAGATGCCGACTTATTGGGGGCTGATGCTGGCAATTGGGCTGCTTTTTGCATTCGGAACGGGCGCGGGCGGTTTCTCCATCATCATGGGGCAGGTCGCGGCGAAAGTACCACCGCACAAACGCGGTTTGGCTTCAGGTCTGGTCAACGCGGGCGGTTCGGCGGGGCAGTTTCTGTTTGCGCCGCTGGTGCAGGGTTTGCTGGTGTTGCCCGCCGTCGGCTGGACGGGAACGTTTTACGTTTGGAGCGGCATCGCACTTCTGATCCTGCCGATTTCGTGGTGGCTGGCGGGCGGCAAAAACGCTGTCGCCACGCACCACACGTCGTCTGAAAACGGGCAAACGCTGGGGCAGGCGGTCAAAACCGCGTTTAAAGACCGAAGCTACATCCTGCTGCACTTGGGCTTTTTTACCTGCGGTTTCCACATCGCGTTTTTGGTAACCCACCTGCCCAACGAAATCGCGCTCTGCGGTCTGCCCGCTTCGGTCGCTTCGACTTCGATCGCGATTATCGGCTTGGCGAACATCGCGGGCTGCATTTTTTCGGGCTGGTGTACGGGGCGGTTTTTGGGCAAATACGTTTTATTCGGACTCTACGCCTCGCGCGTGGCGATGGTGTTGATCTACCTTGCCGCCCCAAGAACCGACATCAATTTCTATATTTTCGCCGCCGCGCTGGGTTTTACTTGGCTCGCCACCGTTGCCCCGACCGCTGCGATTACGGGCAAACTGTTCGGCACGCGCTATCTGGCGACGTTGTTCGGACTGACCATGTTGAGCCACCAAATCGGCGGCTTTTTAGGCTCGTATATCGGCGGCATCGTGATTTACCGGTTCAACGATTACGGCTGGATGTGGTATGCCGACGCGGTGTTGGCGGGCATCGCGGCTTTGCTGAACCTGCCGATACGCGAGAAGAAAACGGCGTAAACCGCTGCGACGCAACCAAGACAGGTCGTCTGAAAATCGGATTTCGGGTTTTCAGACGACCTTTTTTCGCCGTTACATCAAGTCAGTTCAAAAGAGGCGTGGGCGAAGCGGCAAAATCGGCTAGAATAGGTCTGGGAAACCGGAGGTTCGGCGACAGGCCGTTTGAAACCGCCAACCGCCTACATTCCGCCCCGTCGTGCAGCGTCCGCCTTCCCGTCCGTACCGTTTTCGAGTGGAATACATGAATCGTTGGTTTTACACGCAATTATGGCGCATCGCACCGCCGCTTATCCGCCATTATCTCAAAAAGCGTGCCGTCAAATCGCCCGCCTATCTCTACCATTGGGGCGAACGTTTCGGCGAGCCGTTTGACCGGCCTGTGCAGCGTCCGATTTGGGTGCATGCCGTATCGGTCGGCGAAACCCGTGCCGCACAGCCTTTGGTAGAAGCGTTGCGCCGCCATTTCCCCGACGCGCCGCTGCTCATGACCCAAATGACGCCGACCGGACGCGCCGCCGCGAAAGAACTGTTTCCTGACGCGCAATGCCGTTATCTGCCTTACGACAAGCCCGAATGGGTCGCCCAATTCCTGAAGGAACACCGCCCCCTGTTCGGCGTACTGATGGAAACGGAAATCTGGCCCAACCTCATGCACGCCTGCGCCGACGCGCACGTCCCCCTGTTTCTCGCCAACGCCCGCCTGTCTGAAAAATCGCAGCGCGGCTATTTGAAAATCCGCAACCTGTTCGAACCTGCGCTGCAAACCTTAAGCGGCTGTTTCGCGCAAACCGCCGAAGACGCGGAGCGGCTGCACTTGATCGGCGCATCCAACGTCCACGTCTGCGGCAACACCAAATACGATATTTCCCCGCCCGAACGGATGCGCGCGCTGGCGGCGGCCTTCCGCGAACGCATAGGCGCGCGCCCCGTCGCCGTCTGCGCCAGTACCCGTTTTTACAAAGACCAAGACGAAGCGGCACTCTTGCTCGAAGCGTGGAAAAGCTATGCCGGCGACGCCTTGCTGGTCGTCGTCCCGCGCCATCTGGAGCGTTTTCAGACGACCTTTGAAACGGCGCAGGCATTGGGTTATACCGTTCAAAAACGCAGCGACAACCTGCCGGTTTCCCGGCAAACCCAAGTCTGGGTAGGCGACAGCATGGGCGAACTCTTTGCCTACTACCTCAGCGCCGATGTCGCCTTTGTCGGCGGCAGCCTCGTGGACAGCGGCTGTCAAAACATCATCGAGCCGATAGCCTGCGGCATTCCGACCGTGTTCGGCTTTTCCACCTACAACTTTGCCGCCGCCTGCCGCAGCGCGTTGGAAGCCGGGGCGGCGGTGCAGGTGCAAAACGCGGACGAATGGCGCACCTTCGTGGCAGCCTGTTTGGAAAACCCGAGCGAGCGCAGCCATTTCGCCCAACAGGCAGCACACTTCGTCGCCGGCCATCAGGGTGCCAGCCGTCGGATGGCGGACGAAATCGCCGCGTCGGTACGCCATCTGACACACGAAAAAGCTTAAGGACAAAACAAAGCTTGTCCACAAACGAAAGGTCGTCTGAAAACTCGGATTCGAGTTTTCAGACGACCTTTTTATAGTGGATTAAATTTAAACCAGCACGGCGTTGCCTCGCCTTGCCGTACTATCTGTACTGTCTGCGGCTTCGTCGCCT
>JUNU01000278.1 GCA_001067655.1 Neisseria lactamica | reverse complement strand
CGCATACTGGCCTTTTCTGTTATGGAAAGTTGCACTTCAAATGCGAATCCGCCATGACTTAAAAAAACAAGCTATTGCAATAGCGTTATCAGGCGGCTCAATTTTCACAAAAAATCCATGTCCCTCAACGGCCATTCCTCACTCAAGGGCGCGACGATTTCAAACGCCTGATCTTGATAATCAAATTTGATTTTCCACGCATGAAGGAACATCCTCGATGCAGGCTTCCCGCCGTAGAGCGTATCGCCCAAAATCGGACTGCCCAAGCTTTTCATGGCGACACGAAGCTGGTGGGTTTTGCCCGTATGTGGATGTAGGACGAACAGGCGCAAGCCGGGTTCTAAACTGTGGCTGTCAAATTCGGTTACGGCGGGATTTTCCATGCCGCGCGTCAGTTTCCATGCGCCGCGACGCGATTTTTCCATATCGCCTTTGACCCAACCTTGCTTTTTAGACGGCTTGTCCGTTGCCAGCGCCAAATAAGTTTTACGCATGGTTTTGGCGGCAAACTGCTGCGCCAGCTCCGACGCGCTTTGCGGGTTCAGGGCAAACAGCAGCACGCCGCTGGTCATCTTGTCCAAGCGGTGCAGCAGCCAAACCTGCTCAAGACCAAGCTGCGCCGCCAGCGTCTGTGTCAAGCTGACTTCGCCCTCTTCCTGATGTACGGATACGCCGCAAGGTTTGTTGACGGCGACAAAATCCGGATGCCTAAATAAGATTTCCCACATTTCAGACGACCTATTTCAACATAATGCCGCCACCGGCCAGAGTGATGACGCCCAATACACAAAACAGTACGCAGGCGGAAATCCGCACGGCTTTGGCGGGGATTTTTTTCATCAGCATATCGCCCAGATAAACCACGGGAACGGTTGCCAACATCAATCCGGCAACGCTGCCGAGTACGACCATGGATAAGGATTGGTATTTTGCCGCCAGTAAGACCGTGGCGATTTGGGTTTTATCGCCGATTTCCGCCATGAAAAACAGGAAAACCGTCGCTCCGAACGCGCCGTATTTGAGCCAGCGGCTGTCGGGATTTTCATCTTTATCAGGCAGAAGCAGCCACAAGCCGACCGCGATAAAGCTGATGCCGACGACCCATTTGACGGTCTCAGGAGAAATGGCTTCCGCCAGCCATACGCCGACAAATGCGGAGACCAAATGATTCAGTAAAGTGGCAATGAAGATGCCGGAGACTACCGCGTTTTTTTGGGCAAAACGTGCGGCAAGGAAAAGGGCGAGCAGTTGCGTTTTATCGCCGATTTCGGCAATGGCAACGCCCAGTATTGAAGAGAAAAATGCTTCCATAAGATACTCAACCGAAGCGGGCAAAAACAAAAAGCGTTGCACATACCGCCCGCAAGGGTATGGACAACGCTTACGTCTTGCCTGTCTTCCGGTTTTCAGGAAGATGCCGCCACCATGACCGATTTTTGTCAAACTCAGTCAATTATGTTGATAACGGCTCTGATGGTTAGCAAACATCAGATGGCTACTCCCGTAAGAGTGTGCGCATTATAAAGAGGTTGGCACGCAAAGACAATCATATAGTGGCTTAACTTTAAACCAGGACGGCGTTGCCTCGCCTTGCCGTACTATCTGTACTGTCTGCGGCTTCGTCGCCT
>JUNU01000277.1 GCA_001067655.1 Neisseria lactamica | reverse complement strand
GAGAATCGTTCTCTTTGAGCTAAGGCGAGGCAACGCCGTACTGGTTTAAAGTTAGTCCACTATACAATTCGTTTGATTGATGGGGTGAGTGGAAGGGGCAGAATCTAGTGTGGCGAGGTAATTTGAAATCAAGGGGTAGGGGATAAGTTTGATGAGCAGTGCAGATGACATGAAACTGGTTTTTTTAGCATTTTGGGAAACTCTCCGCTTTAGGCTCGGATGAGGCAATGCTGTATCGGTTTAAAGTGAATTTTTCTATCTTGTTTACATAGCAATGAATTGAGATTGTACTGCTATATATAAAAAGGTCGTCTGAAATTCCTGATTCGGGTTTCAGACGACCTTTTGACCGGTGTAATTAGAACAGCGAGTCTAATTGTCGATTGTTAACATTGCTTGGCTGTACCGGCGTTTCTTGAAAATCACCGCGACCGCGGTCTCCGCCATCCCGATCGCTATCAGGCGTTGCGGCAGTGTTGGCATTGGCCGGGCGTTGTTGTCGGGAAGGTTGTTGTGCAGGGCGTGGAACGGTACCGCTATTGTCCAGAGTGATATCGGAGCTGGTGGTCATACGTTCTTTCATATAGTATTCGCCGCCGCTGTTCACGATACCTGCCGGTGCTTTCATGCCTTTGTTTTCTACGCCTTTGAGCGCGAAGCGCATGTAATCGACCCAGACTGGAACGGCAATCGTGCCGCCGTAACCTGCGCGGCCCATGCTGCGCGGTTTGTCGAAGCCGATGTATACGGCAGTGACAATACTTGGGTTGAAGCCGACGAACCATGCATCTTTATTGTCGTTCGTCGTACCGGTTTTACCGGCGATATCGGAACGGCCAAGTGTGGAGGCACCTCGCGCAGTACCGACACGGACAACGTCCTGCATGATTTTGTACATGATGTATGCGTTACGCGGGTCGATGGCTTGAGGAGCGTTTTCACCTGCAACAAGAGGTTGCATTTGTGCTTTCAGACGACCTTCGCTGTCATAAATCTTGTCGATGACGTATGCGGAAATTTTGTAACCGCCATTGGCAAAGACGCTATATGCTTCAGCGATACGCAATGGTGTTGTTTCACCGGTACCAAGCGCCATAGACAGGCTGGCAGGGATTTCGGACGGTTTGAAGCCGAAACGTTGGATGTATTGTTGCGCGTATCCGATACCGATGGACATCAAGATTCGGATGGAAACCATGTTTTTAGAGGCGGTCAATGCTTGGCGCAGGGTGATATAGCCTGCATAACGGCCGTCTGAGTTTTTAGGATTCCAAGCAGAACCATTGGCACCTTTACCCGGCAGTGAGAGTGGTGCGTCATTAATCATGGTGGATGCTGTCATGCCTTTGGCGAGTGCCGCAGAGTATACGAAAGGCTTAAAGGTAGAACCTGGTTGGCGCATGGCTTGGGTAGCTCGGTTAAATGTCTTGCTGTGGAAGTCATAACCGCCGACCAATGCACGAACGGCACCTGTTTTTGCATCTAATGAGACCAGAGCGCCTTGTAGTAGAGGTTCTTGAACGACAGACCAATTGTTGCCGCCGCCTTTGACACGGATGACAGAGCCGCGACGAATACGGTCGTCTCCCATTTTTTCGTTGTTGACTGCACGGGCTGCAAAGCCGAGTGCGTAGCTGTTCAGATTGAATCTTTTTCCGCTAGGTAGTTGAATCAGAACTCCTTTTTTAGAGGCTTCCAAGACAACGGCAGGGACCATTTTGTCAACCGTATATAAAGTAGAAAGATATTGGCTGATAGTTTCTTCTACGTCATCAGTTTTGCTGAGGTCGATGTAGTTCTCTGCGCCACGATAACTGCTGCCTCTGTCGAAATTACGCAACGCTTTTCTAAGGGCTTCAGTAGCAACACGTTGGTTGGCGGTATTGACGGTTGTGTAGACCTTAAAGCCTTGGGTGTATGCGTCCTCGCCATATTTTTCATACAACTCTTGGCGTGCCATTTCAGCAACATACAAAGCGTTTTGGTCGATGTTTTGCACAAAACGTTCATAATGCAGCTCTTCTTTCAAAGCTTGATCACGTTGTTGTGCAGTAATCATATTTTCTTCCTGCATGTTTCGCAGGATGTAGGCTTGGCGCTGTTTGGCGCGCTCGGGGTTAACGATGGGGTTATACGCTGAAGGTGCTTTAGGTAGGCCTGCCAGCATGGATGCTTCAGCCAAAGTCAAATCTTTCACGTTTTTGTTGAAATAGATTTGAGCGGCAGAGGCAAAACCGTACGCCCGTTGACCCAAATAGATTTGGTTGAAATACAGTTCTAAAATCTGATCCTTACTAAGCGTCTGTTCGATTTTATAGGCCAATAGGGCTTCATTGAATTTGCGGGTAA
This sequence comes from Neisseria lactamica, assembly GCA_001067655.1. Classification (GTDB taxonomy): domain Bacteria; phylum Pseudomonadota; class Gammaproteobacteria; order Burkholderiales; family Neisseriaceae; genus Neisseria; species Neisseria lactamica_B. The sequence goes on along the minus strand of JUNU01000277.1, from coordinate 7,843 downwards.
ATGTACGCTCGTTACTCAGGTAGAAGTTCTTTGCTACCTGTTGAGTAATGGTACTGGCACCTGATTGCAAACCGCCGGCGACTACGTTGCCGATAGCGGCACGGGCAATGCCTACTACGTCTACGCCCCAGTGCTCATAGAAACGTTTATCTTCTGCGGCAATAACAGCGTCTTTCAAAACCTTTGGAAAATCTCCAATTTTTGTAAACTCCCGGCGCTGTTCACCGTAAACCCCAATAATCTGACCGTCGGCAGAATATACTGTGAGGGGCATTTTGGGTTGGTAGTGTTGTAAAGAATCAAGAGCAGGCAACTTGGGGTATGTGACCAAAATCGCAATAGCGAGCAAGCCGACACCAAAGAGTGCCAATCCTAATATCAAACCAAGACAGGTCGTTATAATCTTTTTAATCATGACTAAGTAATAATTTTTGCCATCACTGGCATTAAATAAAGTAAAATAGAAACCGATTTCTGTGAAACACAGTATTTACTGTGCAAAGAAAAAGAAATCCTTTACGGATATCGAAACAGTTACTCACTCCTAACAATACAGGGAAATTATATGATTAGCTTATCAAAAAGCCCTAAAAGCAAAACCAGCAAGGCAAGTAAAGCTTCCGGAGGGTTAAGCAACCGAGCCGCTATCGGCATCGACATCAGTCAGCATGCCATTAAGATGGTTCAGCTGACAGGCCGTAGTTTAAACCAAATTCAGCTAGAAAAATACGTTATTACCAAATTACCTAAAAATATTGTAAAAGGTAACAAAATCCAAGATTACGACCAACTTGTCACCTATTTGCAACATACTTATACGCAATTGCGCAGTTCTTGTAAGAACTTTGTTGCAGCTGTACCACAAAGCTTGGCAACAATAGAAAACATAACTTACAACCCTCGCGATACCGAACTTGATTTGGACGAGTTCGCTGAATCTGAAATTTCAGCAATCGGTCCTATTGATGAAATGAGTTATGACTATCAGGTGACCGGCGTATCCGTTTCCCCGGCGGGGCAGCAGATTACAACCGTAGCAGCTAGAAAAGACGATATTGAGCCTGTTATTGAAATGTTTGAAAATGCAGGGCTTGATCTGTCTGCCTTAGATTTGGATCTTTTGGCTCAGAGAAATGCCTATGCTTTTTGGATTAATAATCATGCACCTGAATTGACTAATGAAAAAGTTGCTGTATTTGGTATTCATGCTACCCAAATGTACGCATTGGTGATGCAGAATGGGCAGATTTTGTATAAGCAAGAGACTCCTGTCAGCACAGAGCAACTGAATCAACTGATTCAGCGTACTTATCAAGTGACAGAAGAAAAAGCGGCGCAGATGATAGCTTCATCCAGCAAACCATCTGATTATCAGACCCAAGTCGCAGATCGCTTTAACGTTCAGGTAGCGCAAGAAATCCAACGTGTATTGCAGTTTTACTACACTACGCAGACAACAGAGACCTTCTCAAACATTAAACATATTTTATTAACTGGGTTTGCATCGCAACAGGCTGGATTGGCGGAAAGTATTTTTTCTCAAACCAATACTGCGACACAGTGTATTCACCCGGTTTTATATGCTGAACGAAACAATAAAATTGATTTGCCACAGCTGCAAATTGATGCACCGTCTTTAACATTAGCATTCGGATTAGCATTAAGGGGACTGTAATATGATCGAATTTGTTAAAATTAACCTTCTTCCTTATAGGGAAGAAATCAAACAGCGCAAAAAGCAACAATTTAAAGTATTAATGCTTTCGGCGTTATTGATAGGTGCAGGTCTGCTTGTGTTGACATATTTGACAATTAATAATGCAATCAGCAGACAGGAAGACCGTAATGCCCTTCTAGGGAAGGAAATTGAAAAGCTAGATAAAGCTTTGGGAGAAATTCTAAAACTGCAGCAAGAAAAAGAAAATTTCCTATCAAAAAAACAAAAAGTAGAAGAGTTACAGGAAAAACGCTCACAGGCTGCCTATATTATCGACAGCTTAAATGTAGTCACTCCCGATAACTCTTATCTGACAGCGTTGGAAGCAGAAAGTTCGATATCTTACAAAATTACGGGTCGAGCAAGTAGTGATAATAAGATCGCAATGTTTATGCGTTCTTTACCAAGTACCGGGGTTTTTGCTCAGCCAGAACTTTTGAGTATTAAGAAAATTGATAATTATCAAGAATTTACTCTGAAGGTTTTGTTGAATAATTCAGGTCATCCATCAGTACCCGTACAAAATCCAGCCGCGAACACGACTGAAACTGGCGAACAGAAGCAAGAGGTAAAATAAATGTCTGTAAGTAAAGCAAAAAATATTGATATCCAAAACCTCTATTTGTTAAATATGCCTGCTAAGTTATTTATCGCAGGGTTGGCAATAGCGGGGGTCTTGGCAATAGGATATGTTGGTATTTTCAAAGAGCAACTCGAAACACTTTCTACGCAGGAAGCTAAAGAAGCCGAACTAAAGGAAACATATACGAAAAAAAGTATTGAGGCTGTTAATTTGCATAACCTTCAGGAGGAATTGGCATCTATCCGTTCAGCTTTTGATGTTTTGTTGAAACAACTGCCGACAGATGCTGAAATTCCTAATTTAATCCAAGAATTGCATCAGGCTGGATCCGCTAATGGTTTGCGTTTGGATAGTGTTGTGCCTCAAGCTCCGGTTAATGATGGTCCAATCCAAAAGTTACCCTATGAAATTTCCATTACGGGTAAGCATAATCAGATTAGCCAGTTTGCTCGTGATGTCGGAGGTTTGTCGCGAATCATTACTTTGGAATCTCTGAAGCTCTCCCAAGCAGCAGACGGGAAAAGTGGTAAAGAGGGTAAAAGTGATATTTTGACACTGAGTGCCACTGCAACAACTTATAAGGCTCGTCCTGCAGAAGAAGTTGCTGCCGAGCTTGCAGCCAAACAGAAGGAGGCACAGGCTAACGGAAGTGATGCGCAGAATGGTGCTGAAGTTGACAATAAATAAAAGTTATTAGGGAAATCATGAAAAATACTATCTTACTCGTAGGTGTTTTGTCTTTAGCAGCATGTTCCCCCACTCATGATGATTTAAATATGTGGATAAAACAGACGCAAGATGAAGCTAAAGTTAAGGTTACTCCATTTCAAGCACCGACGATTACTCCGCCAGTTGCATATACCCCTCCAGCGTATAATGGGTTAAATGCGTTTGACTATCGACGTTTGGAAAATGCACCCAAGGGGAATAATGCTCCTAATTTGAATCGTCAGAAAGAAACATTGGAAGCATTTAGTTTGGAAAATATGCGTTATGTCGGTATTCTGCGTGGTAATAACAAGACATCTGGCTTTATCGATGTAAATGGACATGTTTATACCGTTATGCCGGGCAACTATATCGGTCAAAATTACGGTAAAATCCAAACGATTACTGAGGATAAAATTACTTTGACTGAATTAATAGAAGACAGTTCTGGTAACTGGATATATCGAAAGGCTGAATTGCCGTTAAGTACACAGTCAGATGAAGGTTCAAGTGGTGCTTCGACAGCTGAATCTCGAAGCGAATCTGCCGCAATTCCAAATTAATTAAGGGGTCTCACTTTATGAAAACTAAGCACATGACAAAATTTTTTGCCAGTATCGGCGTAGCCATGGCTGTGCAAACTGCTTTTGCAGGTAATATTACTGATATTAATGTATCTACTCTTCCTGATAGTCAAAAAATTATCAAAATCCGTTTTGATCGTGATGTAACCAGTCCGAGCGGTTTTGTTACTTCGGCTCCAGCTAGAATTGCGCTTGATTTTGCTAACACTACTATTCGATTGCCTCAATCAGTATTGGAGTATGCTGATCCGTTATTAAATCAGATTACGGCGGCACAAAATAATGACCGTTCCCGTATTGTGTTGGGTTTGAATAAAACTGCCCAATATAATACTGAAATTCATGGTAATGAAGTTTGGGTTTTTGTTAGCGAGTCAGCTGACCGAAATTCTGCAATGTCTGTATCAAATAATAAACCTTCTATGCAGGATTCTGTTCCGTCAGAAAAAACAAAGCAAGTCGCTAATTCCGCTAATATCGACTTCCGTAAAGGATCGCGCAATTCAGGTATTGTTGAATTAAGCGTTCCGGCTTTTACTGGACAGCCTGATATTAAACAACAGCGTGATCGTGTCATCATTACATTGAAAAACTATCCGTTGCCAACACAAGTACAACGTAGTTTGGATGTAGGCGATTTCAATACACCTGTAAAAAATATAACTTTAAAACGAATCGGTAATGATACTCAGCTGATCATTCGAAATAGTTCAAACTGGGAAGTTCGTACTAAGCCGGCAGCAGGGCATTTTACTTTTGAAATTTTACCTAAAGCCGCTGATACGGAGTCACGTGGTTTGAATGGTGGTAATGCAAATAAATCTTTCAATGGTCGTAAAATTTCTCTAGACTTCCAAGATGTTGAAGTTCGTACTATTTTGCAGATTCTTGCAAAAGAGTCCGGCGTCAATATTGTGGCTAGCGATACGGTAAATGGTAAGATGACTTTATCCCTCAAGGATGTGCCTTGGGATCAGGCATTGGACTTGGTAATGCAAGCCCGTAATTTGGATATGCGTCGTCAAGGTAATATCATCAATATTGCTCCACGTGATGAATTGTTGGCGAAGGATAAGGCCTTCTTGCAAGCAGAAAAAGAAATTGCAGAGCTTGGTCCTTTGTATTCGCAAACCTTCCAATTGAAATATAAAAATGTGGAGGAGTTCCGCAAAATCCTTCGTTTGGAAGATAATGGAAGTAGCAATTCCAATGGTCGCAATACCTTGTTGAGCGGCCGAGGCAGTGCTTTGATTGACCCCGCAACGAATACCTTGATTGTTACAGATAATCGGAACGTCATCGAGAAATTCCGTAAATTGATTGATGAGTTGGATGTTCCTACACGTCAAGTTATGGTTGAAGCGCGTATCGTAGAAGCAAAAGATGGATTCTCACGCGATTTGGGCGTTAAGTTTGGTGCTGCTGGTGCAAGAGGAAGAAACTCTTGGGGCAATGATTGGTCAGCTGCTCAGAATAACCACAATACTAACGCCTCAGTATTCCGTGGAGAGTCTGCTTATCCAACTTGGTCTTTGCAGCCTAACGTAAGCTTACCTGCTACAGCAGCAACGAACAGTATCGCTTTAGTACGAGCCTTGTCATCTGGTGCATTAGGTTTGGAAATCTCTGCGTCTGAAGCAACAGGTAAGAGCAAAACCATTTCTAATCCGCGTGTTCTGACTCAGGATCGTCGAGAAGCTACGATTGAATCTGGTACTGAAATTCCTTACCAAGAAGCTTCTTCAAGTGGTGCAACTTCGGTTTCATTCAAAAAAGCAGTTTTGGGTCTGACAGTTACTCCTAACGTAACTCCGGATGGTCAAATTATTATGACCGTTAAGATCACTAAAGATACTCCGGTCGACTGTACTGTAGATTCTTTGATAACCAAGTGTATTCAGACTAAGAACTTGAATACTCAGGCTATGGTTGAAGATGGTGGCACTTTGATCGTTGGTGGTATCTATGAAGAGGACAATAGCGATACCATCAATAAAGTTCCATTGCTTGGTGATATTCCTGTAGTAGGAAACTTGTTTAAATCACGAGCCAAGAAAGAAGAACGACGCGAATTGTTGATTTTCATAACGCCTCGCATTATGGATGGCGTGGGTAGTAATTTGCGTTATTAAGTGATGCAATAAAACCGGGTAGATGTCTTTTGGATATCTGCCCGGTTTTTATTTATTCAATCTGATAGTCAGGATTTGTGCGTCAAATATAATAGCCAAAGACTTTTAGAAGTCTGAAATTAAAAACAATTAGAATCAACGGATTAAAAATTGGAGTATGGTGTTTGTAGACACGAGTTTGGAAGGGTGGCACAAATAATGCTGAGTATCGTATAAAATGCTTTTTATGGAAAAAATCAACGGTAATTTAATATTGATTGGCTTGATGGGTGCAGGGAAAACCACTTTGGGGCGGTATATTGCCCAAATGTTGGATCGTCCGTTTTATGATAGTGATCATGAGATTTGTACGGCATCAGGTGTCTCTATCCCCATCATCTTTGAGATGGAGGGTGAGCAAGGGTTTCGCAATCGAGAGACTGCTATGCTCAAGAAGCTGACTGCGATGAAGGATATTATTTTATCAACAGGAGGAGGGTCGGTTTTGCGTGAGGAAAACAGGCAAAATATGCGACAAAATGGTACGGTCGTGTATCTTCATGCCTCGCCTGAAGTTCTGTTAGAGCGGACCCGTTATGATAACAGCCGCCCTTTGTTGCAGGTAGAGAACCCGCTTGCTAAGTTGCAAGAGCTCTATAATGCCCGTGATCCTTTATATCGAAATACTGCGCACATTGTGATCGAGTCCGACAGCTGTGCAAAAACGGTGAAACGGTTGTTTGAGGCGTTAAATCGATAATAGATTTGTTATCAGTGAGTAACGATATGGGTTTTCAGACGACCCTAAATGAGAGTCGGCAACTAAAGATTAACAAGGAATCAAAATGCGTACCCTGACCGTCCAAACTCTCTCCCATCAGTATCCTATTTTTATCGGGAATCATCTTATTGAACAAGCTGATGTTTTATTAAAGCCATATTTAAGTAACAAGGTGGCCATTGTTACGAATGAGACGATTGCGCCCTTATATCTAGAATCTTTTCAGACGACCTTGGATAGATTAGATATTCCCAGTTTCAGTATTATTTTGCCTGATGGGGAAGAATATAAAAATTGGCAAACGCTCAATCTTATTTTTGACGGTTTAATGCAAAATAGGGCAGAGCGCAAAACAACCTTGATCGCATTGGGAGGAGGGGTCATTGGCGATATGGTTGGTTTTGCGGCGGCAACTTATCAGCGTGGCGCTCCATTTATTCAAGTGCCGACTACATTGTTAAGTCAGGTCGATTCCTCGGTTGGTGGTAAGACGGCAATCAACCATCCGCTTGGGAAAAACATGATAGGCGCGTTTTATCAACCTAAGGCTGTACTGGCGGACTTATCTACACTTAAAACGCTTCCGCAGCGTGAATTATCTGCCGGTATGGCAGAGGTCATTAAGTACGGTGCGCTTGGCGATATTGAGTTTTTTGAGTGGTTAGAGCAGAACATGGCCGATTTAATGATGCAGGACCAGGAGAAACTTGCGCAGGCTGTGTACCATTGTTGCAAAATAAAAGCTGAGATTGTGGCTCAAGATGAGACAGAACAAGGGATTCGTGCATGGTTGAATCTGGGGCATACTTTTGGGCATGCCATTGAAGCAGAAATGGGTTATGGCGTGTGGCTGCATGGAGAAGCAGTGGCCGCGGGATGCGTATTGGCAGGACGGTTATCCGAGAAACTGGGTAAAATTCATGAGGCAGATACGCTTCGTATTGCAGCATTGCTTGAGGCTGCAAAATTACCATCGGCACCGCCGAAGTTTGAATTTGAAAAATGGATAGAGCACATGAGTCATGATAAAAAAGTGAGTGGCGGCGTCATGCGCTTTATCGGATTGAATCGTCTGGGTGAGGCAAACATTACGAAGATTACGGATATGGAAATTTTGCGCCAAACCTTGAGTCCGTATCTATGAAGGTCAAGTAATGTCTTTAGAATGTGTCCATAACTTCATGTAAAACAGGACAAGTTAAAAGTACGATATAAGAGGCTGCCAAGATAATTGCATCATGGCAGCCTCTTAACAATAGAAGGAACGTGATGGGGTTGCGAATAGAGAGGATATAGTGGATTAAATTTAAACCAGTACGGCGTTGCCTCGCCTTGCTGTACTATCTGTACTGTCTGCGG
>JUNU01000026.1 GCA_001067655.1 Neisseria lactamica | reverse complement strand
CGCGAAGGTGGCCGTACCGTAGGTGCAGGTGTGGTTTCTTCTATCATCGCTTAAGTTTAGAGGCCAATAGCTCAATTGGTAGAGTATCGGTCTCCAAAACCGAGGGTTGGGGGTTCGAGACCCTCTTGGCCTGCCAAATAAAAAATTAACCGGCCCTGTGCCGGTTAATTTTTTTGCATTTCTTTTTTAGTAATTAATTTAAACCATTGCATGAGTGAGATAGTGCGACTTTGATGCTGTGGTGAGTGAGTAAAGATGACTGAACATACATCTGAACATAAAGCAGAAAAGTCGGGTCAGCTTGTAACATCCGGCAATCATTCTACGCCGCCTAAGCGAGAAGGGCTGCTTTCCTATTTTAAAAACTCATGGTCTGAGTTTAAAAAAGTTGTTTGGCCTACGCGAGATGATGCAGTTAAGATGACGATCTTCGTCGTTATATTTGTAGCAATCTTGGCAGTATTTATTTATGCGGCAGACAGTGCTATTTCTTGGCTGTTTTTTGATGTGTTGTTGAAGAGGGGGTAAAAATGTCAAAACGTTGGTATGTTGTGCAGGCTTATTCCGGCTTTGAGAAAAATGTCCAGAAGACCCTAAAAGAGCGTATCGCTCGCGAAGGCATGGAAGGTTATTTCGGTCAGATTCTTGTTCCGGTTGAAGAAGTGGTCGATATTAAAAATGGTCGCAAAACCATTAGCGAGCGTAAGTTCTATCCGGGCTATGTTTTGGTCGAAATGGAAATGACCGATGATTCATGGCATTTGGTGAAAAGTACCCCTCGCGTTTCAGGCTTTATTGGTGGTACGGCAAATAAGCCTACTCCGATTTCGCAGAGAGAAGCTGATGCAATATTGCAACAGGTTCGTACTGGAGTTGAGAAGCCTAAACCTAAGGTTGAATTTGAAGTTGGACAGCAAGTTCGTGTAAACGAAGGGCCTTTTGCTGACTTCAACGGTATTGTTGATGAAGTGAATTATGAGCGTAATAAATTGAGAGTTTCTGTTCAGATTTTTGGTCGTGAAACTCCGGTTGAGCTAGAGTTTGGTCAAGTGGAAAAGATTTAAGTTTTTAAATCTCTTGAAAAAAAATCTCTAAGCAAATATAATGCTAAATTCTTTTTGGGAAGCGGAAATGGTTCCGCGCTATACCCGTTTTTAGGAGTCCTATAAGTGGCAAAGAAAATTATCGGCTACATCAAACTGCAAATTCCTGCAGGTAAAGCCAATCCATCTCCCCCAGTTGGTCCTGCTTTGGGTCAGCGTGGTTTGAATATTATGGAATTCTGTAAAGCATTTAATGCTGCAACTCAAGGCATGGAGCCTGGTTTGCCAATTCCTGTTGTGATTACTGCATTTGCGGATAAATCATTCACTTTTGTGATGAAAACTCCTCCAGCTTCTATTCTGTTGAAAAAAGCTGCTGGTCTGCAAAAAGGTAGTTCTAATCCTTTGACAAATAAAGTGGGTAAATTGACCCGTGCTCAGTTGGAAGAAATTGCTAAAACTAAAGAGCCAGATTTGACTGCTGCTGACTTAGATGCTGCCGTTCGTACTATTGCTGGTTCTGCTCGCTCAATGGGCTTGGATGTGGAGGGTGTTGTATAATGGCTAAAGTATCTAAACGCTTGAAAGCTTTGCGCTCTTCTGTTGAGGCCAATAAATTATATGCGATTGATGAAGCAATTGCTTTGGTAAAAAAAGCAGCAACTGCTAAATTTGACGAGTCTGTTGACGTATCTTTCAACTTAGGTGTTGATCCGCGTAAATCTGACCAAGTTATCCGTGGTTCAGTTGTTCTGCCTAAAGGTACTGGTAAAACAACCCGCGTGGCAGTATTTACTCAAGGTGCAAATGCTGAAGCAGCTAAAGAAGCTGGTGCTGATGTTGTCGGCTTTGAAGATTTGGCTGCTGAAATCAAAGCAGGTAATCTGAACTTTGACGTTGTTATTGCTTCTCCTGATGCAATGCGCATCGTTGGTCAGTTGGGTACCATCTTAGGTCCGCGTGGTTTGATGCCAAACCCTAAAGTGGGTACTGTTACTCCTAATGTGGCTGAAGCAGTTAAAAATGCAAAAGCAGGTCAAGTGCAATATCGTACAGACAAAGCTGGTATCGTTCATGCAACTATCGGTCGTGCTTCGTTCGCTGAAGCTGATTTGAAAGAGAACTTTGATGCGTTGCTGGACGCTATCGTTAAAGCCAAACCCGCTGCTGCTAAAGGTCAGTACCTGAAAAAAGTTGCTGTATCCAGCACTATGGGTTTGGGTGTTCGCGTTGATACATCAAGCGTGAATAACTAATGTTAAGAAATTTTCAAGCAACTCTATTTTTGAGTTGCTTGAATTTGGGCTACTTAGAATTAAGTAGATGTCCAAGACCGTAGGGATCGCAAGATTTAATCGTAACTGCCCTACGCAGACGGTAGTCCTGAAACACATTGCAAGATTGCTTGTAAGATGTCTTTTTAGGTTACCGCGCTGGTGGGATATCATTTCGATATCCTGTTTATAAACAGTGGGAGGTAGACCTTGAGTCTCAATATTGAAACCAAGAAAGTAGCCGTAGAGGAAATCAGCGCAGCAATTGCTAACGCCCAGACTCTCGTGGTTGCTGAATATCGCGGTATCAGTGTTTCCAGTATGACTGAGCTTCGCGCTAATGCGCGTAAAGAAGGCGTTTACTTGCGCGTTCTGAAAAACACATTGGCTCGTCGTGCAGTAGAGGGTACTTCATTCGCAGCTTTGGCTAATCAAATGGTTGGTCCATTGGTTTATGCTGCTTCTGAAGATGCTGTTGCTGCTGCTAAAGTGTTGCACCAATTCGCGAAAAAAGATGACAAAATTGTAGTTAAAGCCGGTTCTTACAATGGTGAAGTGATGAATGCTGCTCAGGTTGCTGAGTTGGCTTCTATTCCGAGCCGCGAAGAGCTGTTGTCCAAACTGTTGTTCGTTATGCAAGCTCCTGTATCAGGCTTTGCGCGCGGTTTGGCTGCTTTGGCAGAGAAAAAAGCAGGCGAAGAAGCCGCTTAATCAATTTTGTTTCTGTTAATCAATTATTTTTTAATACAATATTTGGAGTATAAATAGCATGGCTATTACTAAAGAAGACATTTTGGAAGCAGTTGGTTCTTTGACCGTAATGGAATTGAACGACTTGGTTAAAGCTTTTGAAGAAAAATTCGGCGTTTCTGCTGCTGCTGTTGCAGTTGCGGGTCCTGCTGGTGCTGGTGCTGCTGCCGCTGAAGAAAAAACTGAATTTGACGTAGTATTGGCTTCTGCCGGTGACCAAAAAGTTGGCGTGATTAAAGTAGTTCGCGCAATTACCGGTTTGGGTCTGAAAGAAGCTAAAGACATCGTTGATGGTGCACCTAAAACTCTTAAAGAAGGTGTTTCTAAAGCTGAAGCTGAAGACATCCAAAAACAATTGGAAGAAGCCGGCGCTAAAGTCGAAATCAAATAATTTGATGCTTCCTGTGAAGGCTGGCAGTTTTCTGCCAGCCTTATTTTGCTTATTGTTATTAGGTTAATTTGTTATTTACATTTATTTGCAATTTATTCGCAAGTTAAGTTTAAATAAATGTAAATAACACAAACAATAGGCGTTATTTCAGACGACTTCTTTTTTAAAATTGCTTTTCGGAGTGTATATGAACTATTCGTTTACCGAGAAAAAACGTATCCGTAAGAGTTTTGCAAAACGAGAGAACGTATTGGACGTTCCCTTTTTGTTGGCAACACAAATTGATTCTTATGCGAAATTTCTGCAATTAGAAAATGCTTTTGATCAGCGCACTGATGATGGTCTGCAGGCTGCATTTAATTCTATTTTCCCCATCGTAAGCCACAACGGTTATGCGCGTCTGGAGTTTGTGCATTACACGTTGGGTGAACCTTTGTTCGATATTCCCGAATGTCAATTGCGCGGAATCACTTATGCAGCCCCCCTGCGCGCGCGTATCCGACTGGTTATTTTAGACAAGGAAGCGTCTAAACCGACAGTCAAAGAAGTTCGTGAAAATGAAGTGTACATGGGTGAAATCCCATTGATGACTCCAAGCGGTTCGTTTGTCATTAACGGTACCGAACGTGTGATTGTTTCTCAATTGCACCGTTCTCCTGGTGTGTTCTTTGAGCATGACCGTGGTAAAACCCATTCCTCCGGTAAATTATTGTTCTCTGCTCGAATCATTCCTTACCGTGGTTCGTGGTTGGATTTCGAATTTGACCCGAAAGATTTGCTGTATTTCCGCATCGACCGTCGCCGTAAAATGCCGGTTACGATTTTGTTGAAGGCTTTGGGCTACAACAATGAGCAGATCTTGGATATTTTCTACGATAAAGAAACGTTCTATCTGTCTGAAAATGGTGTTCAAACCGATTTGGTTGTAGGTCGTCTGAAAGGTGAAACTGCCAAAGTTGATATCTTAGATAAAGAAGGCAACGTATTGGTTGCTAAAGGTAAACGCATTACCGCAAAAAATATCCGTGATATCAGCAATGCGGGATTGACTCGTTTGGATGTGGAGCCGGAAAGTTTGATTGGCAAAGCTTTGGCCGCGGATTTGATTGATCCTGAAACGGGTGAAGTATTGGCTGTGGCCAACGATGAAATCACTGAAGAGTTGTTGGCAAAATTTGATATCCATGGTGTAAAACAGCTTACTACGCTTTACATTAATGAATTGGATCAGGGTGGCTATATTTCCAATACTCTGCGTACTGATGAGACTGCTGATCAGCAAGCAGCACGTGTTGCGATTTACCGCATGATGCGCCCGGGCGAGCCGCCTACCGAAGAGGCAGTCGAGCAATTGTTTAACCGCTTGTTCTTCAGTGAGGATAGCTACGATTTGTCTCGCGTAGGCCGTATGAAATTCAATACGCGTACTTATGAACAAAAATTGTCTGAAGCACAACAGCAGTCTTGGTATGGCCGTTTGTTGAATGAAACTTTTGCAGGAGCTGCCGAAAAAGGCGGTTATGTCCTGAGCGTCGAAGATATTGTTGCCTCAATTGCTACTTTGGTTGAATTGCGTAACGGTCATGGCGAAGTGGACGATATTGACCACTTGGGTAACCGTCGTGTGCGTTCGGTAGGTGAGTTGACTGAAAACCAATTCCGCAGTGGTTTGGCTCGTGTGGAACGTGCCGTAAAAGAACGCTTGAATCAGGCAGAATCAGAAAACTTAATGCCGCATGATTTGATTAATGCGAAACCTGTTTCTGCTGCCATCAAAGAATTCTTCGGCTCAAGCCAATTGAGTCAGTTTATGGATCAGACCAACCCCTTGTCTGAAGTAACCCATAAGCGCCGTGTATCTGCGTTAGGTCCGGGTGGTTTGACCCGTGAACGTGCCGGTTTCGAGGTGCGAGACGTGCATCCGACTCACTATGGCCGCGTATGTCCGATTGAAACGCCTGAAGGTCCGAACATCGGTTTGATTAACTCATTGTCCGTTTATGCACGTACCAATGATTATGGTTTCTTGGAAACTCCTTATCGCCGCGTTATCGACGGCAAAGTAACCGAGGAAATCGATTACTTGTCTGCCATCGAAGAAGGTCGTTATGTGATTGCACAGGCGAATGCTGATTTGGACAAAGACGGTAATTTGATTGGTGACCTGGTAACTTGTCGCGAAAAAGGCGAAACCATTATGGCAACGCCTGACCGTGTGCAATATATGGACGTGGCAACCGGTCAAGTGGTATCCGTAGCGGCATCTCTGATTCCGTTCTTGGAGCACGATGATGCGAACCGTGCATTGATGGGTGCCAACATGCAACGTCAGGCCGTACCGTGCCTGCGTCCTGAAAAACCGATGGTTGGTACTGGTATTGAGCGTTCCGTTGCCGTTGACTCTGCTACTGCAATCGTTGCCCGCCGCGGCGGTGTGGTTGAGTATGTCGATGCCAACCGTGTTGTGATTCGTGTTCATGACGATGAAGCGACTGCCGGTGAAGTGGGTGTCGATATTTACAACTTGGTGAAATTCACCCGTTCCAACCAGTCTACCAATATCAATCAGCGTCCTGCCGTCAAAGCCGGCGACGTTTTGCAACGCGGCGATTTGATTGCTGACGGTGCATCTACCGATTTGGGCGAATTGGCCTTGGGTCAAAACATGACCATCGCCTTTATGCCGTGGAACGGTTATAACTATGAAGACTCGATTCTGATTTCCGAAAAAGTGGCTGCGGACGACCGCTATACTTCGATTCACATTGAGGAATTGAATGTCGTTGCCCGTGATACCAAGCTGGGGGCGGAAGATATCACCCGCGATATTCCGAACTTGTCCGAGCGTATGCAAAACCGTTTGGATGAATCCGGTATCGTTTACATCGGTGCAGAAGTGGAAGCAGGCGATGTGTTGGTAGGTAAGGTAACGCCTAAAGGCGAAACCCAACTGACTCCGGAAGAAAAACTGTTGCGCGCCATCTTCGGCGAAAAAGCATCCGACGTAAAAGACACCTCTTTGCGTATGCCTACCGGCATGAGCGGTACAGTTATCGACGTTCAAGTCTTTACCCGCGAAGGTATCCAACGTGACAAACGTGCTCAATCCATTATCGATTCCGAGCTGAAACGTTACCGTCAAGACTTGGGTGACCAGTTGCGTATTTTTGATAACGACGCATTCGACCGTATTGAGCGTATGATCGTCGGCCAAAAAGCCAACGGTGGTCCTATGAAGCTGGCTAAAGGCAGCGAAATTTCGACGGAATATCTGGCGGGTTTGCCTAGCAAACACGATTGGTTCGATATCCGTTTAGCTGATGAAGATTTGGCCAAACAATTAGAACTGATTAAATTGAGTCTGCAACAAAAACGCGAAGAAGCGGACGAGTTGTACGAAATCAAGAAGAAAAAACTGACCCAAGGCGACGAATTGCAGCCTGGCGTACAAAAAATGGTGAAAGTCTTTATCGCCATCAAACGCCGTCTGCAAGCCGGTGACAAAATGGCGGGCCGCCACGGTAACAAAGGTGTGGTATCGCGCATTCTGCCTGTAGAAGACATGCCTTACATGGCGGACGGTCGTCCTGTGGACATTGTACTGAACCCGTTGGGCGTACCTTCCCGTATGAACATCGGTCAGATTTTGGAAGTTCACTTGGGTTGGGCAGCAAAAGGTATCGGCGAGCGTATCGACCGTATGCTGAAAGAACAACGCAAAGCCAACGAGTTGCGCGAGTTCTTGAACAAACTCTACAACGGCAGCGGTAAGAAAGAAGATTTGGATGCCCTGACAGATGAAGAAATCATCGAACTGGCTTCCAATCTGCGTAAAGGCGCATCTTTCGCATCGCCGGTGTTTGACGGTGCGAAAGAATCCGAAATCCGCGAAATGCTGAATTTAGCTTATCCGAGCGATGATCCTGAAGTTGAAAAATTGGGCTTTAACGACAGCAAAACCCAAATCACGCTGTATGACGGCCGCTCAGGCGAACCGTTTGATCGCAAGGTAACAGTAGGTGTGATGCATTATCTGAAACTGCACCACTTGGTTGACGAAAAAATGCACGCGCGTTCTACCGGTCCGTACAGTCTGGTTACTCAACAGCCTCTGGGCGGTAAAGCTCAGTTCGGTGGCCAACGTTTCGGTGAGATGGAGGTTTGGGCGCTGGAAGCATACGGTGCAGCCTACACGCTGCAAGAGATGTTGACCGTGAAGTCCGACGACGTAACAGGCCGTACCAAAATGTACGAGAACATCGTCAAAGGCGAACACAAAATCGATGCCGGTATGCCTGAGTCCTTCAACGTATTGGTTAAAGAGATTCGCTCACTGGGCTTGGATATCGATTTGGAACGTTACTAAACAGAAGTTTTCAGACGACCTCTCTAGGTCGTCTGAAAAAGCGGTTGCAGAATAAGAATGAATGAATCGAAATCTGAAAATATCAGGTCGTCTGAAACCGTAACGTACCGTTTCCAATATCGAAAATCCGCCATGCGGTAAAAATACTTCCTTCAAGGAGCAAAAATGAATTTGTTGAACTTATTTAATCCGTTGCAAACTGCCGGCATGGAAGAAGAGTTTGATGCCATCAAAATCGGCATTGCTTCTCCCGAAACCATCCGTTCATGGTCTTACGGCGAAGTTAAAAAGCCTGAAACCATCAACTATCGTACGTTCAAACCTGAGCGTGACGGTCTGTTCTGCGCCAAAATCTTTGGTCCGGTCAAAGACTACGAGTGCTTGTGCGGAAAATATAAACGCTTGAAATTTAAAGGTGTAACCTGTGAAAAATGTGGCGTGGAAGTAACTTTGTCCAAAGTGCGCCGCGAACGCATGGGTCATATCGAATTGGCCGCGCCTGTGGCACACATTTGGTTCTTGAAATCCCTGCCTTCTCGTTTGGGTATGGTGTTGGACATGACTTTGCGCGACATCGAGCGCGTATTGTACTTTGAAGCATTTGTTGTGACCGACCCCGGCATGACTCCGCTGCAACGCCGTCAATTGCTGACTGAAGATGACTACTACAACAAACTGGACGAATACGGCGACGATTTCGATGCCAAAATGGGTGCAGAAGGTATCCGCGAATTGTTGCGTACCCTGGATGTAGCAGGCGAGATCGAAATCCTGCGCCAAGAACTTGAGTCGACCGGTTCAGATACCAAAATCAAAAAAATCGCCAAACGCTTGAAAGTATTGGAAGCCTTCCATCGTTCCGGCATGAAACTGGAATGGATGATTATGGACGTGCTGCCGGTATTGCCGCCTGATTTGCGCCCTCTGGTTCCGTTGGACGGTGGCCGTTTTGCCACTTCCGATTTGAACGATTTGTACCGTCGCGTCATCAACCGTAACAACCGTCTGAAACGCCTGCTGGAACTGCACGCTCCTGACATCATTGTCCGCAACGAAAAACGTATGTTGCAAGAAGCGGTTGACTCGCTGTTGGATAACGGCCGTCGCGGTAAAGCCATGACCGGTGCCAACAAACGTCCGCTGAAATCATTGGCCGACATGATTAAAGGTAAGGGCGGTCGTTTCCGTCAAAACCTGCTGGGTAAACGTGTGGACTACTCCGGTCGTTCCGTGATTACCGTAGGTCCGTACCTGCGTCTGCACCAATGCGGTCTGCCGAAAAAAATGGCTTTGGAACTGTTCAAACCGTTCATTTTCCATAAACTGGAAAAACAAGGTCTGGCCTCTACTGTTAAAGCAGCGAAAAAATTGGTAGAGCAAGAAGTACCTGAAGTATGGGATATCTTGGAAGAAGTCATTCGTGAACATCCGATTATGCTGAACCGTGCGCCGACCCTGCACCGTTTGGGTATTCAAGCGTTTGAACCTATCCTGATTGAAGGTAAAGCCATTCAGTTGCATCCGTTGGTATGTGCCGCGTTTAACGCCGACTTTGACGGTGACCAAATGGCGGTACACGTTCCATTGAGCTTGGAAGCGCAAATGGAAGCGCGCACGCTGATGCTGGCTTCAAACAACGTATTGTCTCCTGCCAACGGCGAACCGATTATCGTACCTTCCCAAGACATCGTATTGGGTCTGTACTACATGACCCGCGACCGCATCAATGCCAAAGGTGAGGGCAGTCTGTTTGCTGATGTGAAAGAAGTGCATCGTGCATACCATACCAAACAGGTTGAGCTGGGTACGAAAATTACCGTACGTCTGCGCGAATGGGTGAAAAACGAAGCAGGTGAGTTTGAACCTGTCGTTACCCGCTACGAAACGACTGTCGGTCGTGCATTGTTGAGCGAAATCCTGCCTAAAGGCTTGCCGTTCGAATACATCAACAAGGCACTGAAGAAAAAAGAAATTTCCAAGCTGATTAACGCGTCGTTCCGCCTGTGCGGCTTGCGCGATACGGTTATTTTCGCCGACCACTTGATGTACACCGGTTTCGGATTTGCAGCCAAAGGCGGTATTTCCATTGCTGTTGACGACATGGAAATTCCAAAAGAAAAAGCGGCCTTGTTGGCTGAAGCCAATGCCGAGGTTAAAGAAATCGAAGACCAATACCGTCAAGGTTTGGTAACCAACGGTGAACGCTACAACAAAGTGGTGGATATTTGGGGTCGTGCCGGCGATAAAATTGCTAAAGCGATGATGGATAACTTGTCCAAACAAAAAGTTATCGATCGTGATGGCAACGAAGTCGATCAAGAGTCATTCAACTCCATCTACATGATGGCTGACTCCGGTGCCCGTGGTTCTGCGGCTCAGATTAAACAGTTGTCCGGTATGCGCGGTTTGATGGCAAAACCTGACGGCTCGATTATTGAGACGCCGATTACCTCAAACTTCCGCGAAGGTCTGACCGTATTGCAATACTTTATTGCGACCCACGGTGCGCGTAAGGGTTTGGCGGATACCGCATTGAAAACCGCGAACTCCGGTTACCTGACCCGTCGTCTGGTAGATGTAACTCAAGACTTGGTCGTTGTTGAAGACGATTGTGGTACTTCAGACGGCTTTGTCATGAAGGCAGTTGTACAAGGCGGTGATGTGATTGAAGCATTGCGCGATCGTATTTTGGGTCGTGTTACCGCGTCTGACGTTGTCGATCCGTCAAGTGGTAAGACCTTGGTTGAAGCCGGTACGCTGTTGACTGAAAAACTGGTGGATATGATTGACCAATCCGGTGTCGATGAAGTCAAGGTCCGTACCCCAATTACTTGTAAAACCCGCCATGGCTTGTGCGCACACTGTTATGGTCGCGACTTGGCACGCGGCAAATTGGTCAATGCCGGAGAAGCAGTCGGCGTGATTGCTGCTCAGTCTATCGGTGAACCGGGTACCCAGTTGACCATGCGTACGTTCCACATCGGTGGTGCGGCATCCCGTGCGGCAGCAGCCAGCCAAGTTGAAGCCAAATCCAACGGTACGGCACGATTCAGCAGCCAAATGCGTTATGTTGCCAATAACAAAGGCGAATTGGTTGTCATCGGACGCTCTTGCGAAGTCGTTATTCATGATGACATCGGTCGTGAGCGCGAACGCCACAAAGTGCCTTACGGTGCGATTTTGATGGTTCAAGACGGTGAAGCCATTAAAGCCGGTCAAACATTGGCAACCTGGGATCCGCATACCCGTCCGATGATTACCGAACATGCAGGTTGGGTGAAATTCGAGAACGTGGAAGAGGGTGTAACCGTTGCCAAACAAACTGACGATGTAACTGGTTTGTCCACTTTGGTAGTTATTGACGGCAAACGCCGCTCCGGCAGCGCATCCAAACTGCTGCGTCCTACTGTAAAATTGTTGGATGAAAACGGTCTGGAAATCTGTATCCCGGGTACTTCCACTCCGGTATCTATGGCATTCCCAGTGGGCGCAGTGATTACCGTACGCGAAGGTCAGGAAATCGGTAAGGGTGACGTATTGGCGCGTATCCCGCAAGCCTCTTCCAAAACCCGCGACATTACTGGCGGTCTGCCACGCGTAGCCGAGCTGTTTGAAGCACGCGTGCCGAAAGATGCAGGTATGTTGGCAGAAATCACCGGTACCGTTTCATTCGGTAAAGAGACCAAAGGCAAACAGCGTCTGATTATCACTGACGTAGACGGCGTTGCATACGAGACTTTGATTTCTAAAGAGAAACAAATTCTTGTGCATGACGGTCAAGTGGTAAACCGTGGCGAAACCATTGTGGACGGAGCGGTTGATCCGCATGATATTCTGCGTTTGCAAGGTATCGAAGCACTGGCGCGTTATATCGTTCAAGAAGTGCAAGAGGTTTACCGTCTGCAAGGTGTGAAGATTTCCGATAAACACATCGAAGTCATTATCCGTCAGATGCTGCGTCGTGTGAATATTGTCGATTCAGGTGAAACCGAATTCATTACCGGTGAGCAAGTCGAACGCGGTGATGTCATGACAGCCAATGAAAAAGCTTTGGAAGAAGGTAAAGAACCGGCACGTTACGAAAACGTATTGTTGGGTATTACTAAAGCCTCTCTGTCTACCGACAGCTTCATTTCTGCCGCATCGTTCCAAGAAACGACCCGCGTTCTGACCGAAGCCGCCATCATGGGCAAGCAAGACGAGTTGCGCGGTCTGAAAGAGAACGTAATCGTAGGTCGTCTGATTCCTGCCGGTACCGGTTTGACCTACCACCGCAGCCGTCGCCAGCAATGGCAGGAAGCGGAGCAAGAAGCTTCCGAAATCGAAGCAACAGATGAATAATCCGTAGGATGTTTGTTTAAGAGAAAACCGCAAGGCAATATCACTTGCGGTTTTCTTTTTCAGACGACCTGTGTGGATTGTCAGTGTCGTTATGAAAAGTACGGTAGGAAGGGTGGCTCTAATAGAGTTGCAAACCGATTTATGCTTGATAAAGGTCGTCTGAACAAAGAGTGCGTATCGTTTGATGATTTTTATCCATTTCAGACGACCTCAGTTGCTAAATAGTTCTTAGTAAATATAAAATGCCAATTTTTATCCGCCGTTTGCTTGACTAAACTCTTGCAATAAAAATATAATTCCACCCTTGCCGACATGGTGTCGGCAAGTATTTAACTCAACAGGACGAGAAAATATGCCAACTATCAACCAATTGGTACGCAAAGGCCGTCAAAAGCCCGTGTACGTAAACAAAGTGCCTGCACTGGAAGCTTGCCCGCAAAAACGCGGTGTGTGCACCCGTGTATACACGACTACCCCTAAAAAACCTAACTCTGCATTGCGTAAAGTATGTAAGGTTCGCCTGACCAACGGTTTTGAAGTCATTTCATACATCGGCGGTGAAGGCCACAACCTGCAAGAGCACAGCGTCGTACTGATTCGCGGCGGTCGTGTAAAAGACTTGCCGGGTGTACGTTACCACACTGTACGCGGTTCCTTGGATACTGCAGGTGTTAAAGACCGTAAACAAGCCCGTTCTAAATACGGTGCTAAGCGTCCTAAATAATTACAGGGACTTAAATAGGCACGTCGGCCGCCTAAGCTGAACAACGGCCGAGTAAGTGAATACTCTTTTGGGTATTCATGGGAATTGACCCGACTGAATAGATTAAAGGAAATTAAAATGCCAAGACGTAGAGAAGTCCCCAAGCGCGATGTGTTGCCTGATCCTAAATTTGGCAGCGTCGAGCTGACTAAATTCATGAACGTATTGATGATTGACGGTAAAAAATCTGTTGCCGAGCGTATCGTTTACGGTGCGTTGGAGCAAATCGAGAAAAAAACCGGCAAAGCAGCAATCGAAGTATTCAACGAAGCCATTGCAAACGCCAAGCCTATCGTGGAAGTGAAAAGCCGCCGTGTAGGTGGTGCAAACTACCAAGTTCCTGTTGAGGTTCGTCCTTCACGCCGTCTGGCTCTTGCAATGCGCTGGGTTCGCGATGCGGCCCGCAAACGTGGTGAGAAATCCATGGACCTGCGTTTGGCAGGCGAGTTGATTGATGCGTCCGAAGGTCGTGGCGGTGCGTTGAAAAAACGTGAAGAAGTACACCGCATGGCTGAAGCCAACAAAGCATTCTCTCACTTCCGTTTCTAATTTTGAAAGGCTAATAAAATGGCTCGTAAGACCCCGATCAGCCTGTACCGCAACATCGGTATTTCCGCTCATATCGACGCGGGTAAAACCACTACTACAGAACGTATTTTGTTCTATACCGGTTTGACCCACAAATTGGGCGAGGTACATGACGGTGCGGCTACTACCGACTACATGGAACAAGAGCAAGAGCGTGGTATTACCATTACCTCTGCTGCCGTAACTTCCTACTGGTCCGGTATGGCGAAACAATTCCCAGAACACCGCTTCAACATCATCGATACCCCGGGGCACGTTGACTTTACCGTAGAGGTAGAGCGTTCTATGCGTGTATTGGACGGTGCGGTAATGGTTTACTGCGCGGTGGGTGGTGTCCAACCGCAATCTGAAACCGTATGGCGTCAAGCCAACAAGTACCAAGTTCCACGCTTGGCGTTTGTAAATAAAATGGACCGTCAAGGTGCCAACTTCTTCCGCGTTGTCGAGCAAATGAAAACCCGTTTGCGCGCAAACCCAGTACCTATCGTTATTCCGGTAGGCGCAGAAGACAGTTTCACTGGTGTTGTTGACCTGCTGAAAATGAAATCCATCATCTGGAATGAAGCCGATAAAGGTACAACCTTTACCTATGGCGATATTCCTGCTGAATTGGTTGAAACTGCTGAAGAATGGCGTCAAAACATGATTGAAGCCGCAGCTGAAGCCAGCGAAGAATTGATGGACAAATACTTGGGCGGTGATGAGCTGACCGAGGAAGAAATCGTAGGCGCATTGCGTCAACGTACTTTGGCAGGCGAAATCCAACCTATGTTGTGCGGTTCTGCATTTAAAAACAAAGGTGTTCAACGTATGTTGGACGCAGTTGTAGAATTGCTGCCTGCTCCTACCGATATTCCTCCGGTTCAAGGTGTTAACCCTAACACTGAAGAAGCCGACAGCCGCCAAGCCAGCGATGAAGAGAAATTCTCTGCATTGGCGTTCAAAATGTTGAATGACAAATACGTTGGTCAACTGACTTTCATTCGCGTTTACTCTGGTGTCGTGAAATCCGGTGATACCGTATTGAACTCTGTAAAAGGCACTCGTGAACGTATCGGCCGTTTGGTACAAATGACTGCTGCAGACCGTACTGAAATCGAAGAAGTACGTGCTGGCGACATCGCAGCCGCTATCGGTCTGAAAGACGTTACTACCGGTGAAACCTTGTGTGCAGAAAGCGCGCCGATCATCTTGGAACGCATGGAATTCCCTGAGCCGGTAATCCATATTGCCGTTGAGCCGAAAACCAAAGCCGACCAAGAGAAAATGGGTATCGCCCTGAACCGTCTGGCTAAAGAAGACCCTTCTTTCCGTGTCCGTACAGACGAGGAATCCGGTCAAACCATTATTTCCGGTATGGGTGAGCTGCACTTGGAAATTATTGTTGACCGTATGAAACGCGAATTCGGCGTGGAAGCAAATATCGGTGCGCCTCAAGTGGCTTACCGCGAAACCATCCGCAAAGAAGTTGAAGCCGAATACAAACACGCCAAACAATCCGGTGGTAAAGGTCAATACGGTCACGTTGTGATCAAAATGGAACCTATGGAACCGGGTGGTGCAGGCTACGAATTTATCGACGAAATTAAAGGTGGTGTGATTCCTCGCGAATTCATTCCGTCTGTCGATAAAGGTATCCGCGATACCCTGCCTAACGGTATCGTTGCAGGCTACCCAGTAGTTGACGTACGCGTACGTTTGATCTTCGGTTCTTCACACGATGTCGACTCCTCTCAACTGGCCTTCGAATTGGCTGCTTCACAAGCCTTCAAAGAAGGTATGCGTAAAGCCAATCCTGCTCTGCTTGAGCCAATCATGGCCGTTGAAGTGGAAACCCCTGAAGAATACATGGGTGACGTAATGGGCGACTTGAACCGTCGTCGCGGCGTCGTATTGGGTATGGATGATGACGGTATCGGCGGTAAAAAAGTCCGTGCAGAAGTACCTCTGGCAGAAATGTTCGGTTATTCTACCGACCTGCGTTCTGCAACCCAAGGCCGCGCTACTTACTCTATGGAGTTCAAGAAATATTCTGAAGCTCCTGCCCACATAGCTGCTGCTGTAACTGAAGCCCGTAAAGGTTAATCAGGCAAATAGGTCGTCTGAAAGGCTGAAATGATTTTTCAGACGCCCCCTGTTCTTTAATCGATCTTTAATGTAAAGGAATTAGCTCATGGCTAAGGAAAAATTTGAACGTAGCAAACCGCACGTAAACGTTGGCACCATTGGTCAC
>JUNU01000276.1 GCA_001067655.1 Neisseria lactamica | reverse complement strand
GCCGGTGCGGTCGTAGCCGTAGCTGCGTTTGACGGCGGTTTGGCCATAACCCGCTGCTACTTTGGTTTTACCTTTGCCGGTTTCCGTCAAATCATTGAGGGTGGCGATTTGCCGTTTCAGACGACCTAAGGGGTCGAGTTCGTAACGGCTGGCGAGTTTACCCTGTGTGCGGTAGATTTCGCGGTGCAGCTGATCACGTTCGATGTCGGTGATGACTTCGTCGTCGAGGCTGATTTGGTGCAGGTGGCCG
>JUNU01000275.1 GCA_001067655.1 Neisseria lactamica | reverse complement strand
AGAGGGTGGCTCTATGGGCTGCACGAATTTGATTTTGCCTCAAGCCGCGAAGCCACCCCCATCCTAGCCTTCCCCCGCCGGACGGGGGAAGGAACAAGATTGTTGATGTAATAAAAGGTCGTCTGAAACCAAAAACTTGGTTTCAGACGACCTCTCTTCATCACTCCGCAAAATCTCTAACCCTCAAACGGTGCAATCCCAAACGGGCGGTTTACCGCAAGCCGTTTGCGTCCAGCCATTTCTCCAAGTCTTCGGCGCTGATTTTGCCGCCGTTTTCTTCCAAATCAAGTTTGTTGACTTGTTTGCCTTTGCTGTATTTCGCTAGGACGGGCGTGCCGCCAAGTTTGTATTGTTGGCGGAACGCGGTCCATGCTTCTTTGTCTTGGTGCAGGCGGTGGACGTTGACGAAGTAGATTTTGCCGTTCAGGTTGCGGCTGGCGATGTAGCGTTTGAACATGGGCTCGAAGGCGTTGCAGTCGCCGCAGCTTGGTCTACCGATGTAGGCGTAAACGGTGTCTCCGTTGGCGACGCGTTTTTTGAAGCTTTCGACGGTCAGGCTGTCGAGGTGGAAGTAGATGTCGGAATAGGTGTCTTCCAGCCGCTTGGTGTTTTCGGCGGAAAGGCGCACGGCGGTTTGTGCTTCGGACAGGCTGTTTTTCAGGGCTTCGGTTTCACGGTCGGCGGCGCAGGAACACAAGAGCAGCGCGGCGGTCAGGACAGGCAGGATTTTCATGATTCGACTCCTTGGTTGCGATAGGGAAAGTATACGCTTTTCGCGGCGGCGGGGTCGTCTGAAACGTGGGAAACGGCTTTTTTCAGACGACCTTTTGATGTATGGCAATGGGCAGACGAAGTAGCGTTGTGTAGCGTGGGCTTCGTCTGCGATGGTTTGGGGGAGGGTGTTGGTTTGCTGCGGGTTGAAGCCATCCCCTTCAAAACGGTAGAATGGCGGCAGTTTGACAGACGGTTTGCGCCGATATTCTGGCGCGCCGTTTCTATACCGATATAAACCATCCAATCAAAGGAAACCTTCATGACGACATTCCCCATCGCGCGCGCGGGCGATAAGACACTTGAAATCCAAGGCAAAATGGCGAACCGCCACGGCTTGATCGCCGGTGCGACCGGTACGGGTAAAACCGTAACCTTGCGCCGTATGGCGGAAGCCTTCAGCAGCGAGGGCGTTCCCGTATTTTTGGTTGACGTCAAAGGCGATTTGTCGGGTATCGCGCAAGCGGGTGCTGCCAGCGGCAAGGTGGGCGAACGCATTGCCGAGTTTGGTCTGGGCGAGCAATGGCTGCAAAGTTTCCCCGTGCGCTTTTGGGATGTTTACGGCGAAACCGGCATTCCGGTGCGCGTAACCGTTTCGGAAATGGGTCCGCTGTTGCTGGCGCGTTTGATGAACCTGAACGACACGCAGGAAGGCCTGCTGAACCTCGTGTTCAAAGTCGCCGACGACAAAGGCTGGCACATTCTGGATTTGAAAGACTTGCGCAGTATGCTGAAACACGTTTCCGACCACGCTTCGGAATACCGCACGCAATACGGCAACGTTTCCGCCGCCAGTATCGGCGCGATTCAGCGTCAGCTTTTGACACTGGAGAACGAAGGTGCGGAAAAATTCTTCGGCGAGCCGTCGCTCAACCTGCAAGATTGGATGCAGACCGACAACGGCAAAGGCGTCATCAACGTCCTCAATTCGGAAAAACTGATGCGTTCGCCGCGTATGTACAGCGCGTTTTTGCTGTGGATGTTGGCGGAGTTGTTTGAAACCCTGCCCGAAGTCGGCGATTTGGACAAACCGAAATTCGTGATGTTCTTCGACGAAGCGCATTTGATGTTCGACAACGCCGCCAATGCGCTGGTGGAGCAGGTCGAGCAAGTCGTGCGCCTGATTCGTTCCAAAGGCGTGGGCGTGTATTTTGTGACCCAAAACCCGCTCGATTTGCCCGACACCATCCTCGGACAGCTCGGCAACCGCGTGCAACACGCCCTGCGCGCCTTCACGCCGCGCGACCAAAAAGCGGTTAAGGCCGCTGCCGAAACCTTCCGCAGCAACCCGAATATCAAAGTCGCCGAAGCGATTGCCGAACTGGGCGTCGGCGAAGCACTCGTTTCCTTCCTCGACGAAAAAGGTATGCCCGAGCCGGTAGAACGCGCGCTCGTGCTGCCGCCGCAATCTTCCTTGACCCCGCTTGCCGCTGAAGAGCGCAACCGTTTGTTCCAAAACGATAATTTGTATCCGACCTATAAAGACATGGTGGACAATTATTCCGCTTTTGAAGCCTTAGCCGAAGCCGACAGTCAGGTCGCGGCGGAGAAAGAGGCGGCAGCGGCGGCAAAAGAGCAGGAAAAAGCGCAAAAAGCCGCTGAAAAAGAAGCCGCCAATGCCGACCCCGGCATACTCGGCGGACTGCTCGGCGGTTTGAGCGGGGGTCGTAAAAAGTCAGGGCAGGGCTTGGGCTACAACGTTGCCGACGCCATCGGCAGCCAAATCAACCGCCAAGTGACCAACGCCATTTCCCGCAGCGTGATGGGCATTATTAAAAATATGTTTAAAAAATAAGGCGTAAAAAGAAGGCAAAGGTCGTCTGAAAGCCTGAAAACCGGTTTTCAGACGACCTTTTATAGTGGATTAACTTTAAACCAGTACGGCGTTGCC
>JUNU01000274.1 GCA_001067655.1 Neisseria lactamica | reverse complement strand
TCCGCGACGGCGGGCAACCGTAACGCCGCTGTTTGCAACAAAGGTCGTCTGAAATTTTCAGACGACCTTTTTGCTTTTCAAACCAACGGCGTCAAATATCCAATTCCGCCGTATCGCCTTCGCGTTCCATCCATGCGCGGCGGGCGGCGGCTTCGCCTTTGCCCATCAGTTTGACGAAGATGTCGCGTGTTTCGTCATCCGCGCCTTCGGGGATTTGTACCTGCAACAGGCGGCGGGTGTCGGGGTGCATGGTGGTGTCTTTGAGCTGGTCGGGATTCATCTCGCCTAAGCCTTTGAAACGGCTGATGGAATAGGCGGTTTCTCTAACGCCTTCTTTTTGCAGCCGCTCCAAAATGCTGTCGAGTTCGTTTTGGTCGAGGGCGTAGAATTTGCGGGCGGGTTTGCTTTTGCCTTGTGCGTTTACATCGACGCGGAACAGCGGCGGCTGTGCGACGTAAATGTGTCCGTCGGCGACCAGTTTCGGGAAGTGGCGGTAGAACAGGGTCAGCAGCAAAACTTGAATATGCGAACCGTCCACGTCGGCATCAGACAGAATAGCGATTTTGCCGTAGCGCAGGCCGCTTAAATCAGGATTGTCGTTGATGCCGTGCGGATCAACGCCGATGGCAACGGAAATGTCGTGGATTTCGGCGTTGCCGAAGAGTTGGTCGGGGTGGACTTCAAAGCTGTTGAGCACTTTGCCGCGCAGGGGTAGGATGGCTTGGGTGGCTTTGTCGCGGGCGAGTTTGGCGGAGCCGCCGGCGGAATCGCCTTCGACGAGGAAGAGTTCGTTTTCGCGGATGTCTTCGCTCTCGCAGTCGGTCAGTTTGCCGGGTAGAACGGCAACGCCGCTTCCTTTTTTCTTTTCGATTTTTTTAACCGAACGCATCCGCGCCTGCGCTTGTCGAATGGCGAGTTCAGCGATTTTTTTGCCGAAGTCCACGTTTTGGTTCAGCCACAATTCCAAAGGGTCGCCCGATACGGCGGCGACAAGTTTCAGCGCGTCGCGGTTGGTCAGTTTGTCTTTGGTCTGACCTTGAAATTGCGGGTCGAGGACACGGGCGGAGAGGACGAAGGCGGTTTTGCTGAACACGTCGTCGCTTTGCACTTTCACGCCGCGCGGTAGGAGGTTGTGCAGATTGATGAAGTTGTTGACGGCGTTGAACACGGCTTGTTTCAAGCCTGCTTCGTGCGTGCCGCCCAGCGGGGTGGGGATGAGGTTGACGTAGCTTTCGTTGGCGCACGAACCTTCTTCCAACCAGGTCAGGGCAAACGCGGCGCCTTCGCCGATGCTGAAATCGCTGTTGTGGTCGTCTGAAATGTAGTTTTCGCAGGAGAACAGCGGCACGGCTTCCTGCGCGTCGGCAATCAGGTCGGTCAGATAGCTTTTCAGACCGTCGGGGTAATGCCAGGTTTGGGTGTGCGCTTCGTCTTCGCCTTTGACCGGACGGGTCAAGGAAACGCGCACGCCAGGCAGCAGCACGGCTTTGGCGCGCAGCAGGCGTTCGAGTTCGGGAATGCTGTAATTCGGGCTTTCAAAATATTTGCCGTCCGGCCAGACGCGCACTTCGGTGCCGCTGTCTTTGACGGCGCATTTGCCCACTTCCGCCAACGGTTCGACCACATCGCCACCGGCAAACACGATACGGTGGATTTTGCCTTCGCGTTTGACGGTTACTTCGAGGCGGGTGGAGAGGGCGTTGGTGACGGATACGCCCACGCCGTGCAGGCCGCCTGAAAAGGCATACGCGCTGCCGCCGTCTTTTTTATTGAACTTGCCGCCTGCGTGCAGACGGGTAAACACGAGTTCGACCACGGGCACGCCTTCGACAGGGTGCAGCCCGACGGGAATGCCGCGTCCGTTGTCGCGCACGGAAAGCGAACCGTCGTCGTGGATGCGCACGTCGATTTCAGTGGCGAAACCGCCCAACGCCTCGTCCGCCGCGTTGTCGATGACTTCTTGGCAGATGTGGGTCGGGCTGTCGGTGCGGGTGTACATGCCGGGACGTTCTTTGACCGGCTCCAAACCTTTGAGGACGGTGATGCTGGATTCGCTGTATTGGTTGTTTTTAGTCATAGGGGAAGAGGTCGTCTGAAAGGAAGAACAACGCTTTCAGACGACCTGAAAGCGTTGCGTTTCGTTATTTTATCGGTTGTCAAAAGGCAGGCGCGCGGTAAAGTCTTCGTAGCTTTCCATGCCGCGCAGGAAGCGGGAGGAGAGTTCTTTCAATGCCCCCAAGTAAACATCGCGTTTGAAATCAATCACTTCGTCAACGGGAGCCCAATATTGGTGCCAACGCCAGCCGTCAAATTCGGGATGGTGGCAGGCGCGCAGATTGATGTCGCTGTCGCGTCCGACCAGCCGCAAAAGATACCAAATCTGCTTCTGCCCGCGATACGAACCGCGCCATTCGCGGCGTACCCAGTGGCTCGGCACGTCGTAACGCAGCCAGTCGCGCGTGCGGCCGACGATTTTGATGTGTTGCGGCAATAGCCCGACTTCTTCGTACAGCTCGCGGTACATGGCGGTTTCGGGGCTTTCGCCCGGCTTGATGCCGCCTTGCGGGAACTGCCACGAATGTTCGCGCACACGTTTGCCCCAAAAGACTTCGTTGCGGTTGTTGATTAAGATGATACCGACATTGGGGCGATAGCCTTCTCTGTCTAACACGGTGTCGCCCTTCGTTAAATTCAATCGTGCGATTTTCCCATAAATCGGGCGGGTTTGACAAATCGGAGGTCGTCTGAAAATTTGTTATGCCTGTTTTCAGACGACCTTTTGGGGTTTGTGGGTAATGATAGGGGAAACAGGGTGCGTGGTTTGACAAGATGCTTTTGAAGAACGGAATCTGTGGATGAGATTTGGGCTATGGATTTTTATTTTGGGTTGTCTGCGATTTAAGATGGATTTACATCGATGAGGGAAAGAGGGCGGATGCTTTCTGCTTTCATTTGCGATGTTTTTGCCGATTGCTGTTTGGAACAATGCCTGCTGCAAACGCAAAGGTCGTCTGAAACCTGATTCTCGGGTTTCAGACGACCTTTTTTCATTAAAGCGGATTACTCTTCGCTTTGTGCTTCTTCTTTTTCAACGGTAACTTCAACGGCAACGGATTCGTCGCTCAAAGTGCCTTTGGTGGACGGGGGTTGTCCTGCCATGCGCGGGTCGTATTCTGCCGCCATGCGCAGGGCGCGACCGAAGGCTTTGAATACGGTCTCAGCTTGGTGGTGGGCGTTGCTGCCGCTGAGGTTGTCGATGTGCAGGGTCATCATGCTGTGGTTGACGACGCCGTGGAAGAATTCTTCAAACAGGTCAACGTCAAAACGTCCGATGAGGGCGCGGGTGAAGTCGATGTTGTAGACGAGTCCGGGGCGGCCGGAGAGGTCGATGACAACGCGGCTCAGTGCTTCATCAAGCGGAACGTAGGCATGACCGTAGCGGCGGATGCCGGCTTTGCTGCCCAAGGCTTGTTTCAGGGCTTGACCGAGTACGATACCGATGTCTTCTACGGTGTGGTGGTCGTCGATGTGCAAGTCGCCTTTGCAGGTAATGTCGAGGTCGATCATGCCGTGGCGGGCGACTTGGGCAAGCATATGCTCAAGGAAGGGAACGCCGGTGTCGAGGCGGTATTGTCCGGTGCCGTCGAGGTTGAGGCTGAGGGTGATTTGGGTTTCGCTGGTGTTGCGGGTGATGCTGACTGCGCGGCCTTCTGCGGGCATATGGAATGCCGGTGCGGCGGCTGTGGCTGCTTGGGCGGCACGCTCTTGGCGGGCGGCTTCGGCGGCTGCGGCTTTTTCTTTATCTTTGCTGTGGTCGCGGTTTAACCAGCCTTTGCGTTTGTGCATGCCGGCTTCGAGTTTGGCGGCAAGGCTGGGGCGGATGCCGCGCGCTTTTTCGTCTTCTGCCTGCTCTTCAAGGCGGCGTTTCAGTTGGGACAGGGATGCCGCGTTGTCGTAACCGCATTTGCGGGCAAGTTTGGTCAGCGAGCCTGCTTCTTCAACAAGCTGCAGGAAATTGGCAAGGTGGAGTTGAGTGATGGTCATAGGTTTACTCTCTGTGAGGTTTTAAAAAATCAGGCATAAAGCTTGCGGATAATATCCAGTACGGCATCGTTTTGCTCGGGACTGCCGACGGTAATGCGGACGCACTGCGCCAAAAGCGGATGCGTGCCGTGGAGTTTCTTAATCAGGATGCGGTTTTCTTTAAGCGTGTTAAACAATGCGTCTGCATCGGGAACGCGCACGGTAATGAAATTCGCTTCGCTGGTGAAGGCTTTCAGACGACCTATGGCGGACAATTCGCTGAAAACGCGTTCGCGCTCGGCTTTTAAAATATCGATGGTCGTCTGAATCGCGTCGTGGTGTTGCAGGGCGAATTTGGCGGTCGCCAAGCTTAATTGGTTCATATTGTAGGGCGGCAGGATTTTCGCCAGCTCGCCCATTACGGTAGGGCTTCCTGCCGCATAGCCGATGCGCAAACCGGCAAAACCGATTTTGCTGATGGTGCGCATCACGACCAGATTTTCGATGCTGCCCGCCTGTGGCAGAAAACTGTCGCAGCTGAATGCGCCGTATGCTTCATCGACAACCACGATACCCTGCGTCGCGCGGATAATGGCTTCGACTTCTTCGCGGCGGAAACAAACGCCTGTCGGATTGTTCGGATAGGCAATGAAAATCAACGCGGGCTGATGTTTTTTAATGGCGGATAAAACGGCGGGCAAATCAAGCGTGAAATCTTCATTAAGCGGCACGCCGACGTAATTCATGCCGTACAGCTCGGCATTGTGCCGATACATCACGAAACTCGGCTCTACCGCAAGCATGGTCGCGCCTGATTGTGCAACGAGCAGGGTCAAGAATTGGATTAACTCGTCCGAGCCGTTTCCTAAAGCGATGGCGGCGGCTTCAGGAATATCGAAGGCTTTTCTTAAAGTATCCTGCAGCCCGCTGGCGGCAGGATTAGGGTAAAGCTGAATCGGCGCTTGGGCAATCAGCCGCAGCCATTCGTTTGACAGCTCGGGAAAACGGGCAAACGGATGATACGGGCTTTCCATTGCATCCAGCTTGATGAAGCCTTCGGGCAAGTCGGCAATTCGGTAGGCGGACATAGCTTTGATGTCGTCGCGGATGAAGTCGGAGGCAGTTTTCATAGTTTTCTTCTCCATTTCTGAATAATGGTTATTTCGTCACAATATAGCACAAAATCAGAGTGTTGACAGTAATATAATTAATAAATGGGGTGTTTATATTATTTTTATAATGAAGGCTTGATATAAATATTGAATTCAAAGATATTTTTTGAATATTCATAGGCTGCTTTGTCTGTTTTTATTGATAAGCAAACTTAAATAGGGGGATTTAGAAGCATTAGATTGCGATGTGGGTGGGTTTTTAATATAGTTGTAGAAATCCCTAGCGTTGTTTACAGTATTTCAGGAGAATACTGACATGAACATGCACAAAAATACCCGCCTCACCCCGCACCACCGCCAAGCCATTTGGCTGGCCTACACACAGGAGAAGGAGAGCGTTACCTCCCTGGCCCGTCGTTACCAAGTCAGCCGCGTCACCATCTATCGCGCACTTAAGGCCGCAAGGGGCAGGCTGCTCAAACCCCAAACCAGTACCAACAACCGTTTCAAACAGGCAAAGTACGGA
>JUNU01000025.1 GCA_001067655.1 Neisseria lactamica | reverse complement strand
CCATCACAGCACCGTTTACCGCTACCTCCGCCAAGACAAAAGCAACGGCGGCACCTTGTGGCAACATCTCAGAATATGCAGCAAACCCTACCGCAAACGCTACGGCAGTACATGGACCAGAGGCAAAGTACCCAACCGTGTCGGCATAGAAAACCGACCCGCCATCGTCGACCAAAAATCCCGCATCGGCGATTGGGAGGCCGACACCATC
>JUNU01000273.1 GCA_001067655.1 Neisseria lactamica | reverse complement strand
ACCACTGGTACCCTAGTGTTGCACTTGAAATCCGAATCCAAGGTCGTCTGAAAAATGAACCGCCCCAAATCTTAGACAGATAAAAGACTATCCAGATACTCGGTGCAAGCCAGGTTCTATATCAGGAGGAGCAAGAAATGAAGGGAAACAAGTTACATTCAAGCCATATGACCCTTAAAATCATTTTGCTAGGTACATTTTTGTTATCTTGCAACCACTCCTACGGCAAGGAGAGACGTATGCAATCTGATGCCAATATGTCATTAAATGACAGCGTGTATATTTCTAAAACCGAGCTGGAAAAATTAAAAATCGATGCCTCTTCCGGTAATGGTCAAGCAGCATCAAAATTAGCTCATTATTTTGCTTTTTATGAGTTTAACCAAGATAAATTTATATTTTGGTTAGTTCGGGCCGCTGAGTTGGGCAATACTCAAGCACAACATGATCTTGCCTATATATTCTTTGATCATTACCAAGAAAGTAAAGATAAAAACAAATTATATGAAGCAGAAAAATGGGCTCTGCGTGCTCAAAAAAATGGAATGCCTATTACTGGCTTACTAACTGAAATACAAACTGAAAAACAGAATTTGACAAGATAAACATGCAGGCAAACGGTCAATCCGAAATCGGACAAAGTGCGGGCATCTGAAACTGCTTGCTCCGATAGTCCGTGTCTTTATCCGAGCAGGCGCATTCAACGGTATACGGGCAGCAGTCAAGGACACATAAGAACTTGAAAGGTAATACGCCTTTTGAGGTCTTACAGAATTATTTTTCTCAACCCGTTGTGTAAACAACACGGTGTCTTCTTATATCCCCAACATCTCATCGCAATAAACCAGTTATCCTCATTATTTCACCCATTAAGATGATTTGGAATGCATCTTTTTACAGTTTAAATGGAATAGAAATAGGCAAAGCAGTCAGCCTTCATCCCAAACCAACCTTCGATAAATCAATCTTTCAGACGACCTAACCCGAAAAAATATTTCTTAGTTAACAATACTTTTCAAATTTAATTTGCAAAAACTGTATTGATACTCTAATTTTTGTCCACATTTAGAGTATAATTACTAAAACCTGAAATGCAAGCAGCCCAATATCATCAGGTTCAGTAAAAAACCAAACCTTACCCATTGATTAAAAATAAATTTTCAAAAATCCAGCAAAGCCGGTCTGTCAATATCAGTCCGCTCCCGCAACCATCAAGGAACCCATACATGCAAAACAACTTCGACCCATTGCACATCCGAGGCAAATCATTGATTCCCGTCGTCCAAGGCGGGATGGGCGTGGGCGTTTCCGCATCGAAACTCTCCAGCGCGGTCGCCCGTGAAAACGGTGTCGGCACGATTGCCAGCGTCGATCTGCGCCACCTGCATGATGACCTGCTCGCCGAATCCAAAATCAATCCGAGCGAAGAAAAATACACCCGACTCAACTGCACCGCGCTTGACCGCGAAATCCAAAAAGCCAAAGCCGACGCAAACGGCAAAGGCATGATCGCCGTCAACGTCATGAAAGCCGTCAAAGACCACGCCGCCTATGTCCGCCAAGCCTGCGAATCGGGTGCGGACGCGATTGTGATGGGTGCGGGGTTGCCGCTGGATTTGCCTGAAATGACTGAGGGTTATCACAAAGATGTCGCCCTGTTCCCGATTTTGTCCGAATCGCGCGGTATCGGTATCGTATTGAAACGCTGGATGAAAAAAGGTGTTTTGCCCGATGCCATCGTTATCGAACATCCCGCACACGCCGCCGGACACTTGGGCGCGGCAAGCGTGGCAGGTGTGAACGATGCCAAGTTTGAATTCAAACGCGTCATCGAAGAAACTTTTGAAGTATTCAAGAACTTAGGCCTTGAAAGCGAAAAAATCCCACTCATCCTTGCCGGCGGCATGGCGAACTTTGAAAAAGTCAAAACTGCCCTGAAAAACTGGGGCGCATCCGCCGTCCAAATCGGCACGGCGTTTGCGGTTACCGAAGAAGGCGATGCCCACATCAACTTCAAAAAAACGCTGGCAGGCGCAGAAACCGAGCATGTTGTCGAATTTATGTCCGTCGCCGGACTGCCCGCACGCGGTGTGCGCACCAAATTTCTAGACAGCTACATCAAGCGCGAATCCAAGCTGCAAGCCAACGCCAAAGCCGACCCGCGCCGCTGTACGCAAGGCTTGAACTGTCTGACCAGCTGCGGCCTGCGCGACGGTTTGGCAAAAGCCGGACAATTCTGCATTGACATCCAACTCTCTGCCGCTTTCCGTGGCGAAGTCGATAAGGGCTTGTTTTTCCGAGGTAAAGATCCGCTGCCGTTTGGCAACGCCATCCGCACGGTGCAAGAAACCATCCAATATCTGCTCAACGGCGCTCTTCCCGCAGCAGCCAAATAATTCATACCCGCAGATGAACGCTAAAAAAGGGCATATTTCAATGTGCCCTTTTTTAGTGGATTAACTTTAAATCAGGACAAGGCGAGGCAACGCCGTACTGGTTTAAAGTTAATCCACTA
>JUNU01000272.1 GCA_001067655.1 Neisseria lactamica | reverse complement strand
GCTGCTTTTGAGCACTTTGCCGTCGGTATCGTAACGGTCGTATTCGTAGCGGGACACCAGTCCGTCGGGCTGACTGTGTTCGACCATGATGTGGTTGCGGTAGGCGAAACCGCGCAGTTTTTTGCCGTCGCGTCCGTGAACGGCGGTCAAATCGCCGTAGCCGTCGTAGTCGTAACGCACCAGTTCCTTGCCGTTGAAGGTGACGGAAGTGAGGCGGTTGACGTAGAAACGTTCGTCTTCGGAAATGAGATTGTTAAAGAGCAAATGGTTCAGACGACCTCAAAGAAGATAGTGAGGTCGTCTGAAAAACAGAAACCGCGTGCGTGCGTACCGCACACACACTACGTCAGGACTGAAGGTTTTATGCGGGCTACGGTTTGCTATAAATTTTTGTTATTTTGTTAATTAGCCCACGTTTTTATATCGTCTCTATAAGAATCTATTTTTTCTAGCTCCTGAAAATACTCATCAGAACCATTGCTTCTATTTTTTTTTGCACATAATAATCTAATTAATGAAGATGTTAAATCAATCATATCCATATTTTGATATTCTTTATCCAATAAGAAATTAGATATCTTTCTAAAATCTTCTTTCCCCAAATCAAAAAACGTTAACATCTGTGCTGCAATAGATAAGGTCATCTCTTCATTATCTATGTATTTTTCTACTATTAGTTTTACTATTTTATCTTTTGTTTCTCTATTATCATGCCGAAATCTAGATAAAAATTTTAATATTTCAACTTTTACAAATTCATCTACATTTATAGAAAATAGCTCTTCTTCCAAATAATTCAAAAATTCTACAGACGGATTACCATCAAAATTATCGAGAAAATCCATTTTGCCATCATCATCCAATTTTTTATAATGTTCTATACTTTTCATACTTAAATTCCTTTAAATATAATGTTAAAAATATTAAATCAATCTACCTCTTCAATTTTAATTGATACGTAATTTTAGTTGTTTCGTCAGGCATTTTTAATATATCCCTAGCTATTCTATCTGCTTGTCCTCCCAAAATAGAGTTTATACGTTTGTCACCTACCTTCGTTACATCCGTTGGCTTGCCTCCTGTCCTCATATCCGGCTCATGTAGCCATGCCTTACAATCACCAGCAGGTTCTAATGTTTTGACAAAATTACGTCCTTCTTTTTCTACATCTTCGTTGTAAGCCCTAATTCTCGCTTTTAATCCAATCATACCCTCTTCTTGAATAATTTTATTCATAGCCTTTATTTGTCCTCTAATTTGCCTACGCAGTTCTGATATATTAGTCTTTTTATCTGGTTTTATTGTATGACGATAAGTCAAACGAGCAAGCCCCCAATAATCAATCCAAATCTGAGCATTCGGTGCAAACTGATAAAGGTTATCCCCGCCAAACAACCCAATCGGGTCTTGGTTCACAAACCGCCCCGCCTCAGGCTCGTAATAACGCATCAGGTTGTAATGCAGTCCGGTCTCTTCATCGAAGTATTGGTTTTGCAATCTGAACGGCTGATGTGCATCCTTATAAACCCGCCCGTCCTCTTTCAGACGACCCCATGCGGTGTATTCGCCGTACCATAAGAGATTGCCGTGGATGTCGGTCATCTCGCGC
>JUNU01000271.1 GCA_001067655.1 Neisseria lactamica | reverse complement strand
ACTTGGTGCTTCAGCACCTTAGAGAATCGTTCTCTTTGAGCCAAGGCGAGGCAATGCCGTACTGGTTTAAAGTTAATCCACTATTGCCCATTTCTTTGGCAACTTTGTAGATAGATTGGCCTTGTTTGATTTTGCTTAAGGCCAGTTGGCGGAAGTCTGTTGAGTAGGTCATGGTGGATAGTATGGAGGAAGTTAAGGTTTTTGGCTATATTTACTTGCATAACAAATGCCGTCTGAAAAATTGTGAGCTTTTCAGACGGCATTGAGCCGTAAATCATGGAACGCGTGCGTGCTGAAGCACACACCTTACGCATGGATTTTAGGTTTCATGCAGGCTACAGTTTGTTTGAGAATATGTTTTTTGTATTTCTTTACACTTTTTTTGATATTCAGGGTGAGCTATTAAGAAATCAGATATTGCAATATTAAAGTAATGATATGTTAAATTAATAGGTATAATTAATTCTTCAGGATTGAAATCATCTCCAACTGAAAAATAAATAGAAGGAGCTTTATCAATATACTCAAATCCATTTACCTCTTCATAATCTCCAATCCATCTGGTAGCATCTATTTTTTCATATTGAGCACCTATTACTCCAAAATGTCCGGTAGTTGTAATATTTTTAAAACACTCTAAAAGCGTATCTTTAGTTTCAAATTGGTAAATTGTTTCAAAAAAAATCGAAATAACAAAATGGTTGTTATTTATAGATTTTTTCTTTAAGTTTAGAAAAATATTATTTTTCATAATTTTTCCTTTAAATTATTCTGGGTGAATGTTTGTAATTCTTCCTGTATTTACATCAAAATATGATCTAAATTTGATTCCGTCAAAGGTTTCTGAGAATTGAATGACATTTTTTCTTTCCGATATTGATTTAGTTCTTTCATTTTGAGCAATTTTAGAGGCTTTTGAATATCCTTGTGAAGCAGCTTTTTGAGCCATTTGAAGTATTTTATCATCAGAAAATTTTTTAGGATCATAAACAGTTTTTATACTTGAAATTTCCTTAAATCCACCATCAGGTTTACCTGTTCCTGTCTAGTGTAGGAATCTCATATTTAATTCGGGTAATGCCTTCAATATCAGTTTGGGTTTCAGATTTTACGCGTCCTCCTCGTGAATTTAGTTCTGCCATAAAATTGGTGCGGTTATGGGCTCCTTGTTTCGTGTTTAATCCGAATCCTCGATTGACGGCAACGATATCTACTGCACACCATAACAGACACAACAACAGACCCGATGTCATAAACATACATATTCTCCCTGTTTTCTAAGCTGTTTTCAGACGACCTTTGCGCTTATTTCGCCGTTATAGTGGATTAAATTTAAATCAGGACAAGGCGACGAAGC
>JUNU01000270.1 GCA_001067655.1 Neisseria lactamica | reverse complement strand
AATCGGTTCCGTACTATCTGTACTGTCTGCGGCTTCGTCTCCTTGTCCTGATTTAAAGTTAATCCACTATACAAAGATATTGGAAACGTCGTCTGAAAAGCCGTTTGCAGGTTTTCAGACGACCTTTTTTTTGAGTTTGCCGCGGATATAAACGTTGACAATGACAAAATATTAATACTATGCTGAAGTATTACTCACTAGCGGATATATTATGCAAACAACTCATCCGAACCCATCCCTCCGTCTCAATATCATCGGCACAGGCAAAGGACTGCCTTCGCGGCTGGTCCCTTCCACCGAAATCGACGCCCTGCTCGGCATCAAAGAAGGCCGTACCGAAAAACTCAGCGGCTTGGCGCAACGCTACTTTCTGGCGGACGACGAATCTGCCGATGCGATGCAGCTTCAAGCCGCAAAAAATGCGCTGGCGACGGCAGGCATCACGATTGACGATGTGGATTGCGTCATCAACGCTTCGGGCATCGACCGTCAATGCATTCCCTTCAACGCCGCGCATACATTGCGCCTGCTGAAGCCCGCGCACCCGATTGCCGCATTCGACGTTAACATGACCTGTTTGTCGTTCTTACGCAGCTTGGATTTGGCGGATTCGCTGTTACACAAATATCCCACCATTTTATTGATCAGCTGCGATGTCGCCTCTGTCGGCTTGGACTGGAACGATTTTCACAGTTCGACCATTTTCGGCGACGGCGCGGCGGCGGCAGTCATCAGGTCGTCTGAACGCGGCGGCGTGCTGACAAGCAAATTCGAGGTACATCCCGAAGGCTACGAATTCTGCACCATTCCTGCGGGCGGCTATGAAAATCACCCGTCCAAGCACCCCGAAAGCTATGTCTCCCAAGCCTATTTCCACATGAACGGCAAAAAGCTCTACAAACTTGCCGCCGAAGCCATACCCGGCTTTTTGGATGAAACGTTGGCGCAGGCGGATTTGACGTTGGCAGACATAGACTGGATCGTTCCGCATCAGGCAAGCCGCGGCGCTTTGCAACACATCATCAGTCGTCTGAAACTCGATCCTGCCAAAATCGTCGATATTTTCATCACCCACGGCAACCAAATCTCCGCCTCCATCCCCTCCGCGCTGCACCACCTGCTGACCGACTTCCCCGTCCGATCCGGCGATAAAGTTTTGCTGTTCGGCACATCCGCAGGCGTGGGCTTGGGCGCACTGGTTTGGGAAAAACCATGAAAAAGGCCATCGTCACCGGCGCGACCGGCGGACTGGGGCGCAACCTTGTGCAGACGCTGCTTGCCCAAGGCTGGCAGGTAGCCGCCTGCGGGCGCAATGCCGAAATCGGCAAAATGCTGGATACGGAATTTCACGCCTTCGATTTGTCCGACCGCAATCAGACCCTGAAGGCATTTTCCGATGCCGATATCGTGTTCCATTGCGCCGCGCTGTCCTCGCCGTGGGGGCGCTACGAAGATTTTTACCGCGCCAATGTTACCGCCACGCAAAACGTCTTAGCGGCGATGCGGCAGCACCATATCGGCAAGCTGGTACATGTTTCCACACCCAGCATCTATTTCGACTACCTCGACCAGCACAAAGTCCCCGAAACCTTTATCAGCCGCCACTTCGTCAACGACTACGCCTACACCAAATTCCTTGCCGAACAAGAAGTCGCTGCCGCCACCGACCTCTCCAGCGTCATCATCCGTCCGCGCGGCATTTTCGGCGAATACGATACCGCCGTCCTGCCGCGCCTGCTCAAAATCTCTGAAAAAGGCTTTCTGCCGCTGATTCGGCGCAGCGGTCGCGAAGCAGGCGGCGCATTAGTGGACGTGACCTACGTCGGCAACGTCGTCCATGCCCTTCTGTTGGCAGCTAAAGCCGATGTGCCCCGCGCCATGCCGTTCAACATCACCAACGGCGAGCCGCAGACCATCGCCGCACTCTACCGGCAAATCATCGATACCCTGCATCTCGGATGTCGTCTGAAACCCGTCTCCTACCGCCTAATTGACAGCCTTGCCCGCCTACTGGAAACTCAGGCGCGGCTGACCCGTTCCTTTCGCGAACCCCTCGTCACCCGTTACAGCATAGGCACGATTTCCTTCGACCAAACCCTAGACATCAGCCGCGCCCGTTCGCTGCTCGGCTACGAACCCCAAATCAGCATTGCCGACGGACTGCGGCAATACGCCCGTTCCCTGAAAGGCTGAAGCTATGGACATCCGTTTCTACCACACCGGCTACTGCACCCATCCCGAATGTATGGTCGAACGGGGCGGCAGCCTGCGTAAAGCCACCTTTCCCGCCATGACCGCCCACATCACCCACCAAGGCGGCAACCTGCTGTTCGATACCGGCTACGCGCCCCGCTTTTTCCAGGCCTGCCGCCGTTTTCCCGAAAAATTTTACGCGCTGACCACGCCCGTCACTCTCAGCCAACCGACCATACGCGAGCGTTTGGGCGATGCCGCGCACGACATCAACCAAATCTTCCTGTCCCACCTGCACGCCGACCATATTGCCGGCCTCAAAGACTTCCCCGACGCGGAAATCATCCTTTCCCGCGCCGCCTACGATTTTGTTTACCGTACCGACAAACCCGAAAGCCTGACCAACCGCATCATCGAAGTCAAACAAGGCTTCCTGCGCGAGCTGCTGCCCCAAGACCTGCCGCAGCGCGCCCGCTTTATCGAAGATATGCCCGAAGTCCGCCTTGACGAAGCGTTTTACCCGTTTGAACAAGGCTACCGCATCAGTGCCGATTTGATTGCCGTCGCCCTGCCCGGCCATGCCGCCGGACAATACGGGCTGATAGCCGGAGAATTTTTCCTGATTGCCGACGCCGTTTGGCGGTTTGCAACCATCAGCCACAACCGCCGCCCCAACCCCCTTACCGGCCTTATCGCCCAAAACCGCAACGCCGTCCAAGCCACTATAGACCGCCTGCAACACCTCCACCGCCGCAACCGCGAAATCATCCTCGTTCCCAGCCATTGCGAACCCACCTTGCGTCGATTGGGCATGGAAGGCTTGGATTAAAGCAGGTCGTCTGAAAACCCGACGAGCAAAGCCCCTCAACTGCACAAAAGAACACACCATGAAACCTTCAAAATGGCAAATCCTCAAATCCTTTTTCCACACCCGAAACTACACGGAACGCGCCGCCCTTGAAGCACACCGGCAAAAACAGCTCGACCGCCTTTTAACAAACCACAACAGCCGCTTCTACCCCCACAGCGCCAAGCTGCAAGACTACCCCGTTATCAACAAACGCATCTTCATGCAGCATTTCGCCGACATCAACGCCTACGGCATCAGCGAAAAAGATGCCCTCTCCGTCGCGCTCAAAGCCGAAGAAAGCCGCGACTTCAGCCCCGTTTTTCAGACGACCTCGGGCAAAGAAATCACCGTCGGGCTTTCCTCCGGCACCAGCGGCAACAGGGGCATTTTCCTCGTTTCCCCCGAAGAGTCCGCCCTGTGGGCAGGCTATATGCTCAAACGTATGCTGCCCCGCCCCTACCTCGCCCGCCACAGCATCGCCTTCTTCCTGCGTGCCAACAGCAACCTCTACACCGCCGTCAAAAGCCCGCTGATACGCTTTGATTTTTACGACCTGCTCGAAGCCTTGGACGCGCACATCCCAAGACTCAACGCGCAAAAGCCCACCATCCTCATCGCCCCCGCCCAAGTATTGCAGCAGCTTGCCCGACACCCCGACCTCGCCATATACCCCAAAAAAATCATCTCCGTTGCCGAAGTCTTAGAACCGCAAGTCAAAATCCGCATCGAACAACGCTTCGGCACACCGGTTCACCAAATCTACCAATGCACCGAAGGCTTCCTCGCCCACACCTGCGCCTACGGCAACCTGCATCTGAACGAAGACATGGTCTATATCGAAAAAGACTGGATAGACCGCGAAAGCGGCCGCTTCGCCCCCATCATCACCGACTTCAACCGCAAAAGCCAACCCGTCATCCGCTACCGCCTCGACGACGTTTTGATTGCCAACGACGCTCCCTGTCCCTGCGGCAGCGCATTCGCCCGCATCAGCGCCATCGAAGGACGCTGCGACGATATCCTCGACGCACGCACGGCAAACGGCGAACCTTACGCCCTCTACGCCGACTTCATCCGCCGCGCCATGATTTCAGACGACCTCATCCAAGAATACCGCGTCGAGCAACACGGCAAAGCCCTGCACATTTTCCTCACGCCCGACACAGAACAAACCCGCGCCGCCGCCACCCGCAACCTGGACTGCCTGTGGCAGACGCTGCAACTTCGCCCCTTTGATTACGTTTTCCAGCCGGAACAAACCCGCCCCCTGCACCAAAAACGCCGGCGCGTGACGAAAATTTCCCCGTATAGCGAAAATCCGTAATTGTTTTAATGCGTTATCTTTCCAAGCAAAGACAAAAAGGGTCGTCTGAAAAATTTCAGACGACCCTTCCAGTAAAAAGAAAAACGCCATACCTGGCCTTACCTTCCTATAGTGGATTAAATTTAAATCAGGACAAGGCGACGAAGCCGCAGACAGT
>JUNU01000269.1 GCA_001067655.1 Neisseria lactamica | reverse complement strand
GTACTGTCTGCGGCTTCGTCGCCTTGTCCTGATTTAAATTTAATCCACTATATCGATTCGGGCATCTTAAACGATGCCCTCTTCTTTCAGCCTTCAGTCTTTACGCGTTTCCACCAAGACCATTTCGGTGGCGGCAACGGGTTCGGCTTC
This sequence comes from Neisseria lactamica, assembly GCA_001067655.1. Classification (GTDB taxonomy): domain Bacteria; phylum Pseudomonadota; class Gammaproteobacteria; order Burkholderiales; family Neisseriaceae; genus Neisseria; species Neisseria lactamica_B. The sequence goes on along the minus strand of JUNU01000269.1, from coordinate 5,615 downwards.
GACTTTCGGTACATCCGCGCGGCGCAGGCCGGATTCGGGTTCGGGCTGAACCTGTTCGGCAAAAGCTGCGACAGCGTCGGGATCGGTTTCGACAAACACCAAACCGCCTAAGTCGGGCATCGCAGCAACGGCAGGAGCAGTTTCTTCCGCTTGGCTTGCTTCCGCCACAGTTTGCAGTTCGGATTCTGCTGCTTGGGCGGCTGCTGCGGCAAGGGCTTCGATGGCGGCAGCGGCTTCGCGTTCGGCCTTCCAAACGACCAGTTCTTCCTCCATTTCAGCAACGGCTTCTACCTCACCTTCGGCAGGGACGGCGGTCATCGGTTGGTAGCCGTCTTCGGTTTCGATGGCGAACACGGAAGTCGAAGTTTCTTCAACGCTGCCGATGGCAGAGTCGATGATGCTGCATTCGTCGTCGGTGCTATCTTCGATCAGGATGTCGCTATCCACATCTTCACCTTCGATGGAGAACACGAAGGCTTCTTCAGTGGCAACGGGTTCGGAAACCACGACAACCAAAGGCTCGCCGCTATCTTCTGGAGCGGGGATGGTTACGGCAAACGGTGCTTCTTCAACAGGCTCGCCCATGACGTGCGCGGCGGCGAAGCGGACTTTGTCGGCGGTATCGTGAATATTCAGGTACTGCTCGATTTTGGCGGCAGACGGAATATTGCGTTTTTTACCGTTTTGACGGCGGTCGCGCTGATTGTTGCGCTCGCGGCGGTCGCGTTGGTTGTTGCGCTCGCGTTGGCGGCGTTCTTTGCCTTTCGGTGCATCGGTATCGGCGGTTTGCACGCCCTCTTCCGCTACGTTGTCCACTGTTTCGGACAGGGTTTCTTCCGCGCGGATGTCCGCTTGTTCGCGGTTGCGTTCGTTGCGGTTGTTGTTGCGGCGGCGTTTGTTGCCTTGCGCCTGCTCGCCTAAACGGGATTCGTTTTCAGACGACGTTGCAGCGGCGAGTGCTTGGACTTCGAGGTTTTCGGCTTCCGCTGCGGCGTTGCGCTCGTTTTGGCGGTTGCGGCTGCGGCGGTTGTCTTTGGCGTTGCGGGTTTCGTTTTCCGCTGCCTGATTGTCTGCTGCTTTGTCTTTGAAGTCCGCCACTTCGCGCACTTCTACCTTGCTACCGTCGTGCCTGTTGTTGCGGCGCGGGTTTTGGCGGCGGTTGTTTGCGCGGCGGCTGCCGGAATTGCCGTTGCGGTTGTTGCCGTTTGAAGTGCGTTTTTCTGCCACTTCGGCAACAGGCGCGGTTTCGGCTGCGGTATTGCCGCCGAAAATGCGTTTGAGCCATGCTTTGAAGCTATCCCACCATGAACCACTCTTCTGTTCGGATACGGTCGGGGCAGGCTGGGTATGGCGCACACCTTTGACGGCGGGTTCGGGACGGGCGGCTTTGGCTCTTTCGCTGCCGAAAGGTTTGGCGGATTCGTCTTCTTCCGGCTCGGCAACGCGTTTGTAGCTCGGTTCGCCGTCTTCTTCTACGTCATCGATGCGGATGCGGTTGATTTCGTAGTGCGGATTTTCCAGATGGATATTCGGAATCAGGACGACGTTGACGTCCAAACGCTCTTCCATCGCAAACAACTCGGCGCGTTTTTCGTTCAACAGGAAGGTCGCGACATCGACGGGCACTTGGGCATGCACTTCGCCGGTGTTGTCTTTCATTGCTTCTTCTTGAATGATGCGCAAAACGTGCAGGGCGGTGGATTCGATGCCGCGGATAACGCCGGTACCGGCACAACGCGGACACGCAACATGGCTGCTTTCGCCCAGAGCCGGTTTCAAACGTTGGCGGCTTAATTCCAAGAGGCCGAAGCGGGACAGTTTGCCCATTTGCACGCGGGCGCGGTCTTTTTTGAGCGCATCGCGCAGGACGTTTTCAACATCGCGCTGATGCTTGGGGTTTTCCATGTCGATGAAGTCGATGACGACCAAACCGCCCAAGTCGCGCAAACGCATTTGACGTGCGACTTCTTCAGCGGCTTCCATATTGGTTTTGAACGCGGTGTCTTCGATATCCGAGCCGCGGGTGGCGCGGGCGGAGTTGACGTCGATGGAAACCAGGGCTTCGGTGTGGTCGATCACAATCGCGCCGCCGGAAGGCAGGCTGACGCTGCGGGCGAACGCGCTTTCGATTTGGTGTTCGATTTGGAAGCGGGAGAACAGCGGCGTGTGGTCTTGATAGAGTTTCAGACGACCTACGTTGCTCGGCATGACGTAGCTCATAAACTCGGCAACTTGGTCATAAACCTCTTGATTGTCCACCAGAATTTCGCCGATGTCGGGACGGAAATAGTCGCGGATGGCGCGGATGAGCAGCGAGCTTTCCATGAAGAGGAGGTAAGGGTCGTGGTGTGCCTTGCCTGCTTCTTCGATCGCCTGCCAAAGTTGCTTGAGGTAGTTCAAATCCCATTCCAACTCTTCCGCGCTGCGGCCGATACCGGCGGTACGCGCGATGATGCTCATGCCGTTCGGAATGTCGAGTTCTGCCATAGCGGCTTTGAGTTCTTGACGCTCTTCGCCTTCGATACGGCGGGATACGCCGCCGCCGCGCGGGTTGTTTGGCATCAATACCAGATAACGTCCGGCTAGGCTGATGAAGGTGGTCAGCGCCGCGCCTTTGTTGCCGCGTTCGTCTTTTTCGACTTGAACGATGACTTCCATGCCTTCTTTGAGCACGTCTTGAATTCGCGCCCTGCCGCCTTCGTAATCGCGGAAATACGAACGCGATACTTCCTTAAACGGCAAAAAGCCGTGGCGGTCGGTTCCGTAATCCACGAAACACGCTTCCAGCGACGGCTCGATACGGGTAATGATACCCTTGTAAATATTACCTTTGCGCTGCTCTTTACCCAGCGTTTCAATGTCCAAATCCAAAAGGTTTTGCCCATCGACAATGGCAACGCGCAGCTCTTCGGCTTGCGTTGCATTGAACAACATTCTTTTCATAATGATTACCTCGCACAGGCGGGCAGCCTTTTCAGACGACCTGCCTGCTCTTTGTCAGACACTCTGCGAGGCGGGCGGGATTAGGCATAGCCCGCGCCCCTTTTCGGCGCGGGATGCAGAAACCCGGATGAGCAATCAGTTTTTGAATTGAAGTCCGCAAGGTTGCACGCCGCCCAAAACAATGCGGCCGTGTGCGGAAGGGTACGGATAAAGAAGGCAATAAAGAACAATGCGGCGGAACACTCCGTCCGCCGCCGAAGTCCGGACGGTACAGGTCCGGCTTGGAAAACAGGTAGCCGACATCTTCTTATTATCGTTATGCCGGAAGTTTCGAACGGTGCGGCGCGGCAGGTTTGTCAAACACCCGCCCCTCGTCTTATGCCCGGTCAAATCGGCAAAATCAAATCAAACTTAATTACGCTCCTGCGTTTACGGGCTTTGGCATAAACGCAGGGAAAATGCTTTGCAGAGTGCGTTTTTAATATAAAATCTCGTTTTAACAATACCATCCGTCCCATACGGCCTGTTTGTACAGGTTTCTGCCGAAACGGATGTTCGGGATTATAGATGAAAACGCACGCAATAAGCAAAGATTCAGTCAGCCTGATTACCGTCGCCGAACACGAAGCCGGCCAACGCCTTGACAACTATCTGATAAAAATCCTCAAAGGCGTACCCAAAAGCCATATCCACCGCATTATCCGCGCCGGCGAAGTGCGCCTGAACAAAAAACGCTGCAAGCCCGACAGCCGCATCCAAACGGGCGACCTGCTCCGCATCCCGCCCGTGCGCACCGCCGAAAAGCAAAGGTCGTCTGAAAACCGCGCCCAAGCCGTACCCGCGCGCGAATTTACCATCATCTACGAAGACAACGCGCTGCTCGTCATCGACAAACCAGCAGGCACCGCCGTCCACGGCGGCAGCGGCGTGAGCTTCGGCGTCATCGAACAAATCCGCCGCGCCCGCCCCGAAGCCCGCTACCTCGAACTCGTCCACCGCCTCGACAAAGACACCAGCGGCCTCTTGATGATCGCCAAAAAACGCAGCGCGCTCGTCAAACTGCACGAAGCCATCCGCAACGACCACCCCAAAAAAATCTACCTCGCGCTGGGCGTAGGCAAACTGCCGAACGACAGCTTCCACGTCAAACTGCCCCTGTTCAAATACACCGGCGCGCAAGGCGAAAAAATGGTGCGCGTCAACGAAGACGGCCAATCCGCGCACACCATCTTCCGCGTGCTCAACCGCTTTTCAGACGACCTCCTGCACCAAGTCGGTCTCTCGCACCTCACCCTCGTGCAAGCCACCCTGAAAACCGGCCGCACCCACCAAATCCGTGTCCACCTCCAATCCCAGCAATGCCCCATCGCCGGCGACGAACGTTACGGCGACTACCAAGCCAACAAACGCCTCCAGAAACTCGGTTTGAAACGAATGTTCCTCCACGCCGCCGAGCTACACCTCGACCACCCGCTGACAGGCGAAAAACTCATCTTAAAAGCCCCGCTGCCGCAAGACTTGGCACAATTTGTCCTGATGCTGGAAAACGCAGGGAAGGTCGTCTGAAACCCGTAGCGTGGGCTTTGCCCACGACACGAGTGCAAAGACAACAGACAAATCCGGATTGTCAGACAACAAGTTTCGTGGGCAAAGCCCACGCTACAACTCCACTGCCCTGAGAACCTAATCCCTTAATAACCCCACGCCTTTCAGACGACCTTTTTTTCCGCTACCATAACGCCCGACACAACACGGACAAACACCATGACCCCGACACAGCAACTCCAAGCAGGCATACAGGCATTAGGTTTGGACCTATCCGCAGAACAGCAAACCCATCTGCTCGCCTATACCGACCTGCTCAAAAAGTGGAACAAGACCTACAACCTCACCGCCCTGCGCGACGAAGCGCAAATGGTCAGCCATCACCTGCTCGACAGCCTGACCCTACTCCCCTACCTCCAAGGCGCGCACACCATGCTGGATGTCGGCTCCGGCGGCGGACAGCCCGGCATTCCCGCCGCCATCTGCCGTCCCGACCTCAACATCACCCTCTTGGACGCCAACACCAAAAAAACCGCCTTCCTGCAACAAGCCGTCATCGAACTCGGACTCGCCAACGTCCGCGTCGTCAGTGGCCGAGTCGAAGCCGTTCAAGACTTCCAAGCCGACATCATCACCAGCCGCGCCTTCGCCGAACTCGCCGACTTCGTCAACTGGACGGCGCACCTTTTGAAAGATGGAGGTCGCTGGGTCGCCATGAAAGGCGTATACCCCGAAGAAGAAATCGCCAAACTCCCCGACACCGTCGCCGTCGAACGCGTCGAAGCCCTCCACGTCCCCGGCTTGGATGCAGAACGGCATATGGTGGTTTTGAAAAAAGTTTGAGCCTTCCGAACGTTGAGTCTGAATATTGCAAAGGTCGTCTGAAAACCCGAAACAGGGCTTTTCAGACGACCTTTCGGTTTATGGCTGCTTCGTTGCAAAATATAAACACGATTTTTCATAAATAAAGATAATTGTTATCAATTATTTTAATTAAACAAAAATATTTCCTATAATGCCGCATCCTTTCACCTTCCGAGTTGAACATGCACTATTCCGCCCGCCTTTCCTTGCTTCCCGCCCTGGTTGCTTCCGCCTTCCCGCCCTGGTTGCTTCCGCCTTCCCGC
>JUNU01000268.1 GCA_001067655.1 Neisseria lactamica | reverse complement strand
TCCGATCATAAGCCCCCTAAAGAATCTGATGAGAGCGGAGAAAAAATTGATGTGCAAATCATAGTTTCTCCTGATGCAAATCCAAATATAGTTGGTCAACCTTCTCCCATCAGACTGGATTTATATCAGTTGTCTTCTGATGGAGAGTTCAAAAAATCAAACTATTTTGAACTTACTAACAACGCCAAAGAAAATTTAGGTGAGAAGTTAATCCAGCAAAACCAATTCATGCTGCATCCTGATACGGTTACCATATTGCCGATTAAAATGGATTCCCACCTGAAATATCTGGGTGTAGTCGCGAGTTATCGAGATTTGGATAACAGTCAATGGCAATTGGTATTATTAAAGCAGAAGAAACGATGGTATCAATTTGGCAAACATTATTTCTATGTAAACGTTGGCAAAAATAAATTAACCCAATTATCAAAGTCAGAAATGAAGGATATGTTAAAAGAATATAAAGAGCGGCACCCTGACGATAAAAAAATTAAAGAAAATGGAAAAGCGCGCAAATACGGCAGCGACCTTAGCAAAGGTGTTTTTCGTGAAGAAAAATAATAACTAAAAGATTAAGGATGAAGGAATGGCAATAGAAGCAAAAGTAGTCTGGTCAGAGGGTATCTTTATTACCCCACAGCATTTCCAGCAATTTGAACGTTATCTTGAATCCGGCCTACGCCAATTAGCCGTTTCTCAAGAGGGGCATTTTTGGGGATTCTCTTCGCTGGTGTTAAATTCAGACGGCCTCAAACGAGGGGTAATCGGTATTAATGAAGCAGAAGGTGTTTTCCCCGATGGTTCTGTATTTTTGTTCTCTCAAAAACAACTCGAAAATTTGAGTCTAAAAGTTCCTGCAAATATTAAAGACACCAAAATCTGCCTAGCTGTTACTCTGCCTTCTTCTGTAAATAATGAGATTTATTTTCCCAATCAGGACTCTTCAGACTCATGTCGCTACAAAGCCTTTAATAAAACTCTAGCAGACACTACAAATACTGAATTAGATGGTCGTCAAGTAACACTGGCAGATCTTAATCCAATGTTGGTTTTAGAAAACGACTTAACCAGCGGTCAAACTGCCCTGCCCATTGCTCTCATCCGTTCCAGCTCTGCGGACTTTGAAATCATTCTAGACGAATCATATATCCCGCCTTGTCTCGGAAGCCAAAAGCAACAGCATCTAAAGGCTTATATTTCAGAGATCTATGGTTTATTGATGCAAAAAAGCAATAGCTTGGCTAATGCTGTGAATGATCCTAATACTGGCGGCTCTGTTGAAGTTATGGACTTCATGATGCTTCAAACCATTAATCGATATCTCGCATATCTGCATCATGAAAATGAAGGCGCCCGACAAACACACCCTGAACAATTATTTATTAACCTATCCAAACTATGTGCTGATTTGATGACCTTCCTGCCTTCTCGCAAAGTAGGTGACATCCCAGTATATGAGCATAATGATCTAGCCTCATGCTTCGGTAAATTATTTTTCAATCTGCGTAAATCACTATCCATCGTTCTTGAACAACGTGCGATCAGGATTCCGCTCGATATGCGTGATGAAGCCACTCGTGTTGCTCAAACGCCAGATCAAAGCCTACTGGATAAGGCTTCATTTGTTCTTGCTATCAAAGCTGATATGCCGAACGAAGCATTACGTCAAAAAATTCCAAGCGTCGTAAAAATAGGTACTGTGGAAAAAGTAAAAGAATTGGTTGCTTACCACCTGCCTGGAATCAGGGTGCACGCTTTATCTGTAGCGCCAAGAGAATTGCCATACCACAGCGGTTATGTCTATTTTGAATTGGACAAAAAGCATGAGCTGTGGGATATGTTTGATACTTCATCAGGCATGGCCTTCCATTTAGCCGGTAATTTTCCGAATTTAGATGTTGAATTTTGGGCAATTAAGTCTTTAAGTTAATTTGGTTTAATTTGGAATTTCATTATGGATAACCAGAATAATGCTGCACACAGCATCGCAAATATTTATAACCCTTTGATTGAGGCTGCCAAACCGGTTTTTATCTTAGTCAATGCGATGCAGCAAACTACCAGTCAATTGTCTACAGACAGTTTGATCAACAAATTTTCTATCCTAATCAATAATTTTGAAGAAAATGCTGAAAAAAATGGAGCAAGGTACGACGCTATTCAGGCCGCAAAATACTGCCTATGTACATTCGTAGATGAATTGGCTGTTCGTGCGGGTTGGGCAGATGAAACTTGGTCCAAAAACAGCCTGTTAGTCTCTTTCTATGACGAAACATGGGGCGGAGAGCGTTTTTTTGAGATTATTCAAAATCTGAAGCAGGATCCGGATAAAAATATTGATTTATTAGAGTTCATGTACTTGTGTTTGCAGTTTGGCTACAAAGGCAAATATCAAGTGTTGAATAGCGGCGAACTCGAAATCGACAAAATCAAAAGAGATTTGCTCGCCTTAATTCATAGTAAACGACCGGATCAAACTGCCGATCTTTTCAAACACAATCCAATTATCACAAATACCATCCAACGAAAACAAAGGCTTTCTATTCCTTTATGGGTTGTAGGTGTTTTAGGGGCAGTCGTCTTGGGGGTGGGCTATTTTGCAATGCAATGGTCTTTAGGCGATGACTTTGATGTCGCCAGCACAAAAGTTAACAATCTCAAACTCCCTTCTGTTACGGCTAAACAGCAAGAAACACAAAGTACTGTCCGACTACGTCCTTTATTGGAAAATGAAATTGCTAGAAAGCTAGTCTCTGTAGAAGACTTTCAAGATAGAAGTACAATCACTATTTTGGGTGACGGTCTCTTTGAGTCTGGTTCTGCACAAATTCAAGACCAATATTACCCTGTCTTGGCAAGAGTCAGCCAAGCTTTGGATAGCGTAGAAGGGCAAATCGTAGTGACCGGATATACTGACAATCAGCCTATTCAGAGCTTGAACTTCCCATCCAACTGGCATCTCTCTCAAGCTCGTGCAGACGCAGTAAAAGAAATTTTATTGAATTACATCAAAAATGGCGGAGCTCGTATTCGTTCAGAGGGACGTGGTTCGACCGATCCTGTTGCTCCAAATGATACTTTGGAAAATAGAGCCAAAAACCGAAGGGTTGAAATCACCCTATTCACAACTGGAACCGGCCCCAAACTGGGTAGTGCAGTAGAAGTAAAAACCAATACTTCCACTACTCAGCCAAGCAGTGATGTAAGTACACATCAATAATCTGAAATTGGATTGATACGGAAAAACAAATATGAAAAAAATTCTTTATTTTCTAGGCTCCCGTTCTTTATGGGTAATGCTGGGTATCGCCGGTCTGATTATATTGGTATGGTTTATCGGCCCACTGATTTCCATAGGTGAAATTCGCCCCTTAGAAAGCAAGGCCATTCGCCTTGCTGTGTGTGCTGCCATTATCGGCATTTGGTTGGCTAAAGCTATATTTCGCCAATATCGTGAATCACGCCGAAACGCTGCCTTACTGAAGGAAATTCGTGCAGCACAAGAACCCATCTTAAAAAATGCAAGCGATGTCAGCTCAATGAGCCGTCAGTTTGCTGAAATGGATAAAGTACTGAAAAACGCCAAATTCTCCAAATCTAAAAATAGTTTATTAGCGAGATTGGAAGAAGGTCAGTATCTTTATCAAATGCCGTGGTATGTTGTTTTAGGTGCAGCCGGCTCCGGTAAAACAACGGCGTTAAAACGTTCCGGTCTCAACTTCCCCCTAGAAAGCACTCTAGGAACATCTGTAAGCGGCTTGGCAGGGACACGTGATTGCGATTGGTTTTTATCCGATGAAATTGTACTTCTCGATACTGCGGGCAGATTGTCTTTACATGACAACCACAGTAATAAAGATTCCAACGACTGGGAAGAATTTGTATCCCTTCTGAAGCGTTACCGTCCCAAACAGCCTATCAACGGGGTATTGGTTACCGTAGGAGTAGACGATCTTTTGGGAGGTAAAACCAATATTCCTGAAATTTCTGCAGAACTTCGCAAAAGAATCCATGAAATGCATACCAAATTAGGTATACATTTCCCCGTTTATCTCATGATAACCAAACTGGATTTACTGCATGGTTTTGACAAATTCTTTGATCATCTGACTGAAGAACAAAGAAATCAATATCTGGGAATTTCTCTTTCTGATACGGAAGGGATGGAAACTCCCATTGCCACTGCTTCCAACGCTTTATCGGAAGTTGTGGATAAACTTCGTTCCTCTATGTTGGGCACTATTCACCAATTGGAATCTTCTGAAGATAAAGCCGCAGCTTTTGCTTTTCCTGAAGAATTTGAACGTCTTAATCAGGCGGTACTTTCTCTATTTAAAGAGTTATCTAAATCTTCGAAATTTGAGCAACCTATTTCATGGAGAGGTGTTTATTTTTCAAGCGGCACCCAAACAGGACAACATTTCAATCCTATCTTGGATGGCTTGCAAAATGATTTCCAATTATCGAAAAAATACTTGGATTCGGATCGAACCAAAACTCAAAACAACGAGCGAAGTTTTTTCCTGCACAGGCTGTTCTCTGATGTCATCCTTAGTGAAGCAAACTTGGCGGGAGAAAATAAATCTTGGTTTGTCAAAAAACAAATGCTCTATTGGTTAGGAATTGGAGCTATTGTCACCATAGTCGCCGCCTGCTTAGCCATGATGCTGAACAGTTATTCAAATAATCGCTCATATCTTGAGCAGGTTGGCGATAAAGCGACCAAACTGGGTCAAGAGGCGAAGAAATACACTGAAGCTCCCGACCTGCTTAAAGCAGTAACATTTGCAGAACATGTCAAAGATACGACCCGCAGCAGAGAGATTCCCGATCTGTCTTCTCCTCCCCTCAGCTATCGTATGGGTCTTTACCAAGGCGGGCAAATGGAAGACGTTGGGGAATCTGCCTACCGAAGAATCCTGCAAGACAACGTGATGCCTTTAATCAGCTTCAAATTAGATGAACTTCTGCGTACAACCAGCGGCTCAGACGGCATCAATGGTTACAATGCTTTAAAAGCTTATCTGATGATGTATGACAAAGAACATTTTGATGCCGCTTTTATGCAAAACTGGCTGATGACTAATTTGTCTAAAGCAGAATCTTCAGGTATGAGTGCCCAACAGAAAAAATCTGTTGAGAAAGCTTTAAATCAGATTCTTTCTAAACAAAGCATTACTCCTAGCGTACCCTATGATGAAGCATTAGTTGAACGCCGCAGACAAGAAATTGCCCAAAGAGATATTGCTACCATGGTACTAGAAGATACCATCAATACCGTTGCTCTTTCAGGCAAAGAAGGAATCACACCTGTTTCTTTTTCAAGTATGGGCGGTGTGCAAAGCCACTTATTGTTCCGTCGTAAAACTGGTGGAGCTTTAAAAGAGCCTATTAACTTCATTTATACCAAAGAGGCTTACATTACCAAAGTCTTACCTGCTATGGTTAAATCGGCAGAGCAATTTTTTAATGAAGACAACTGGGTATTAGGTAGTTATGCTTCTCAAAGCCAAAGTAAAGCTACTGTCCTTTCTGATGCTCAAAAGCTTTATTTCAGTAATTACATCAAAGCATGGAATAACTATTTGGCTGATTTGTCATTGGTCGTACCTAAATCATCACGAGAAAGCATTCAGATTGCCAAGCTTTTATCAGAGAAAAATTCTCCCTTGGTTAACATTATCAAAGGTATCAGTGATAACACAACGCTGACCATTGATAAAAAGATAACGGATAAAGCAGACAGTAAAATTGCCGAATGGTTAAATAGAGCAGGACTGTCAAAGCTTTTAGACGCTGAAGGAGAGGCCAATGTAAAAAATGAATTGGCTGCTTTAAAACTGGCCACTCCTGTTGATGATGCTTTTGCAGATTTCCATAGTTTAACTGAAACCACAAATGATCAACCTCCGGCAATTAACAGTGTTACTGAAGCCATTAATGATTTGTACGTTTATTTGGTTGCCGTTAATGTCGCAGTTGAAAAAGGCGTAGATTTACCTCCTGATGATCCGTTTGTGAAATACAAAGCTGAAGTAAACCGGCTTCCTATGCCCTTCCGCCCAATGCTAGACAGCTTTTCTGAGATTATTTTGAAAAACACCGACAAGATTGTCGATGAAAAGCTCATGTCTACCTTGGAAAAACAGTTGGCAACCGTAACGAACAGTTGCCAAGAGATACACCAACAGGGTTACCCTTTTGACAGAGGTTCTGAAAACAATGTTGCCTTGGAAAGCTTCACCAACATATTTGGTCCAAACGGCATGTACAGCAAGTTTACCAATTTATCAGGTGAAGCCGCCGTATTGGCACGTTCAGAAAAACTGGAAACCTTGACTGCTAAAAACAGCGCATTTAAAGACCGTTTTTCCAAACTAAACGACATTGCAGCAATCCGGCAAGGATATTTTGACAAAGGCTCGGAAACACCCACTTTTGACTTTACAGTCAAAGTCTTGATTCTTGATTCCAGTCTGGAAAGTGTGAATGTTTCTTACGCAGGGAAAAGCTATGTATACAGTCATGGTCCAGTCAATCCTGCAACCTTTACCTGGCCTTCAAAAGAAGAAAACGCCTTGGCAAAAATCGATGTTTCCTCTCCTCAAATAAATAGTGCGGGTATCAGCTCAACCGGACCATGGTCAATATTCCGCCTGATTGAAAAAGGAAAAATCATTCGTCAAACAGGAAACACTACCGTTGTCGAATACAACATCCAAGGCAAAAACGTTGTGCTTGAATTTACTACTTCCACAGCCTTCAACCCCTTTAATTTAAATAAATTAAGGAATTTTCAGTGCGTTTGAAGGTCGTAGTAAGGATGTAAGCAGGTCGTCTGAAATCACATATTCCAACAAGCTTCTGCCACAGTCCTGTGTGTGATTGAAAAATAGAAAATCTGACACCGCAGCGAAATTGGCTTTTAATGTAAACAAGGAATTTCCCGACATGAATAGAACAGTCGTTGCTCATACACCTTTGGGATCACAACTATTATTCAAAAAAATGCTTGGAACCGAATTTGTTTCAAACCTTTTTGAATTTAATATCACTTTAGTTTCCAAAGATTCCAATTTACAAGGCAAAGATATTATCGGTCAGCCAATAACATTGGAAATTGATACAGAAGCAGGCAGCCCGCGCTATCTGAACGGTTTGGTGACCGACTTCGGCTATATCGGCGAAGATGAAGACGAAGAAGACTATCATGCCTACACCTGTACAGCCCGTCCGTTTATGTGGTACCTCACGCAGAACACCGATAGCAGGGTATTTGTTGATAAGTCTGTTCTGGATATTACCAATGAAGTCTTGTCGCCGTTCGGCTTCCCCTTCCAAGTAAAATGCCAAAAAAGCTATCGTACAAGGGGCTTTTGTGTCCAATATCAAGAAAATAGTTTTGACTTCCTGAGCCGCTTATTTGAACAGGAAGGCATTTACTATTATTTTACCCACAGCAACGGTTCGCACGAGCTGGTTATTGCTGATGATGTGGGTATTCTGGAAGCCATCCCTTCTCCTAATATTCCCTACCATTCCAAAAATACTGCGCCCGGTGCACCCAACATCGCCTATATCGATATTTGGGAGGAACGTGATGCCCTGAAATCCAGCCAGTTCGTAACCCAAGAATACAATTATAAAAATGCCAAAGTCCCGATGAAATCTTCTGATTCGGTTCATGATTTCAGTTCTGTTCCTATGGAACATTATGATTTTTATACCGGCTTTAGCGATGTTTCCGAAGCGCAAAATTACAGTCAGGTACGCAGTGAAGATCTGAAAAGCCAAACCAAGGTCATTACCGGTTCGGGTACTGCATTGACGGTGGCTCCAGGTTATACGTTTACCCTGAGTAAGCACCCGCATTCATCATCCAATACCGAATACACCATTCTGAAAGCAGACTATGATTTTGAAGAAGCCGGCTATACTACCGGCGATCGTATCGGCAAATTCAGAATTTCATTCCGCGTATTACCCAAATCCTACCCATACCGCCCTCCCCTTAAAACGCCAAAACCCAAAGTTTTGGGCACACAAGCGGCGACGGTAACAGGCCCTGCCGGAGAAGAGGTTTATACTAACGAGTATGGCGATATTAAAGTCCAGTTCCATTGGGACCGCTACGGAAAAATGGATGAAAACAGCTCCAACTGGGTTCGGGTAACGCAAGGTTCTGCCGGTGCGGGATACGGCTCTATCAACACCCCACGTATCGGTGAAGAAGTGTTGGTTGACTTCATCAACGGAGATGCCGACCGACCTATTGTATTGGGCCGCCTGTACAACAGCGCAATGTCGCCACCATGGGGCTTTCCCGCTGCGGCCAAGCAGTCAGGTATCAAAAGTAAAAGTTTTAATTCGCCGCTTGCCAACTTCAATGAACTGATGTTCAACGATACTGCCGGTTCCGAGATGGTCAATTTCCAAGCGCAAAAAGACCTGACCTCGCTGGTTAAAAATAATGAAACCCGCAACGTCAACAACGACCGCACCACCACGATCGGTAACAACGAAACGGTTACGGTAGTGGGTGATCGGGCGAAAACCGTCCAAAAAAACGAAACGGCTTCGATTACCCAAAACCGCACAAAATCGGTGGGTCAAAACGAGACCTCCAGCATTACCCAAAACCAAAGCATTAGTGTGGGTGACAACCAAAGTACCAGCGTAGGTAAAGACCAAAGTGTCAACGTGGGTAAAAACCGCAGCCGTTCTGTTGGCTTGAACGAAAAAGTAGGCATAGGTCAGAGCCAAGCGCTGACTGTCGGACAAGACCAGAACGTTGCTGTCGGCAAAAACCAAGCGCTGACCGTCGGTGCCAACCGCAACAAGACCGTTGTTGCCAACGAAGTCAGCAGTATCGGCGGCAACAGACAGGAAACCGTCAGCCTGAACGGTATGAACAATGTCGGCATCGGACAGATGACCAACATCGGTGCCGGCTATATGCTGAACGTCGGTGCAGGCTGGATGACTAATGTCGTCGGTGCAGAAATGCATAGCGTCGGCTTAGTGATGGGTCTCAACGCCGGTATGAACATCGGCCTCAACGCAGGTCGAAACATTACCCTGTCCGCAGGCAAGAAAATTACCATACAAGTTGGTAGTTCCATGATTTTGATTGATAAAAACAAAATCAGCATCGTCAGCAAAACGATCAAGATCGTCGGCACCAAAGTAGTGGACATCGACGGCAAAAAAGTTGATATCAACTAGAGAAGATATGCCATGTTTGAGTTGCAAAACTTTACCTGCTTTCATACGCAGCAGTTTAAAAACATCGACCAAACAGATCGGGCTTATGATGTAGTCGTCGCCAAAGTTAGCTACGAGTTTGAAATTGACCCGGAAACAGGAAAAACGGAGCTTGCGTTTGCCCGTAAGCAAACGCCACTCACGTTTGCCGATACCTATTACGGTGATCCTTCACAAACCTCGACTCAGTTTGAAAGCGACTTCAGCCTCTACAAGCCCAAAACCGACTTGGTTGTCAATGCCACCGCCTATGCACCCGACGACGTTCCCTCTCGGCAATTTACCGTATCCGTAAGTATCGGCGATTACCAAAAAAGCCTGGCGCTTACCGGGGAACGTTACTGGGTGCGGGAGGCGGCAGGATGGTCTTTGAGCGAACCCGACCCCATTCTTTCCCTGCCTATCCGCTATGAGTTTGCCTTTGGCGGCAGCGCAGTCGAAGACGACCACACAGGCTATCAGCAGAACGCCATCGGTATCGGCTACTATCCGAAGGCCGAACTCAAAAAAAACGGGTTCAAGCGGACACTGAAAGCGCATCAAATCTACGACCCCGCACACCCCGTGCGAGATCCGTCCGATAAGGCCGCGCCCGAAGGCTTCGGCTTTATGCCCCGTTATTTCGCACTGCGAGCCAAACATACCGGCACTGCCGATGCGCAATGGATAGCCAACCGTGCCCCGCTACTGCCTGAAGATTTTTCTATGGCTTATTGGAACGGCGCCCATCCCTCGCTGCAGCTTCCCCATCTGAAACCCAACCATATTTACGAACTGACTTTTACCGGCATGGTGCATTCCTTCCAAGCCCCCAACCAACGCTTTACCATTGATTTGCCGGTAGAAACCGTGTTCGTCCACGCCCATACGGCAACCAACTCGTCATTGTGTAAAGACATGATATTGGACACCATCCTCGTCGATGTAGAACAACGCCGCATTGATTGCAGCTACCGCACATCTTTTCCGGAGGAACTGGAAATTGCGGCATGCCAGCTCAGATTCATCGCCCGACACGAACGGGCAGATCAAATCGCGGCCGCCCAAGCTTGTCGGGATTCGCAGGATGAATTTATCCCAATCCCACCATCTTTGGCAGCACACGTATAAACCACACATAGGTCGTCTGAAACCCTAAGTCCTCATTCATCCCCCTTTCAGACGACCCCATCCCCAACAGGAGCAAGCCGCCATGGCATTCAACAAAATCGCCCGTAAAGACAGCGACTTCTATGTAATCTGTACCCTCCCCGATTTCTGCTGGGCGCCCCCTCCTGCTCCTCCTGTCACACCGCCCAT
>JUNU01000267.1 GCA_001067655.1 Neisseria lactamica | reverse complement strand
CTTTGAGCTAAGGCGAGGCAACGCCGTACTGGTTTAAAGTTAATCCACTATAGAAAAAACAGCAGACGCAGCTCAAAGGTCGTCTGAAACATCCGACAACCCTATAACACACAACACACCCCACCAACACAACCGACAACCCCGCCATGACCTCACGCACCGCACACTGGCAAGCCGCCCGCCTGCTGCAAGCCGAAGAAACCCACATCCGCTCCGAGCACACCGGCCGCAGCTACCGCATCCAAACCGCCGCCGTCGGCGACCCACCCCCACAAGGCTATCCCATCCTCCATATCCTCGACGGCGACGCCTTCTTTCCCGCCGCCCTCAGCATGGCGCAATCCCTGCTCATCAACCCCATGACCCGAAGCCGCGCCGCCTGCCTCATCGTCAGCATCGGCTACCCCAACGGCGAAGTCCGCGACCTGACCCAACGCGCCCTCGACTACACCCCACCCCTGCCCGAAACCGCCACCGAAGCAGACCGCCGCCAGTACGGACAAGCCGACCGCTTCGCCACCTTCCTCGACCACGAACTTGCCCCGACCCTTGCCGCCAAATACCCCGTCAACCCCAAAGAACAAGCCCTGTTCGGACACTCCTTCGGCGCATTGTTCGGACTCTATTCCCTCTTCACCACCCCCGACCGCTTCAAATACAACCTGCTCGCCTCCCCCTCCATCTGGTGGCACAACCGCCGCGTCCTCGACTTCCTCCCGTCCGCCCTTCCCACCAACACCGCCGTCCGCATCAGCGTCGGCGAACACGAAGGCCGCAGCAACCGCCCCGAACAAATCGGCAGGGAAATGGTCGCCCAAGCCAAACTGCTTGCCGGCACCCTCCAACACCTCGGTGCAGACGCACAATTCACCCTCTACCCCAACGCCAACCACGGCAACACCCCCTTCTACGCCCTCCCCGACCACATCGAATACCTCCGCCAAGCATGGCAGAAGAAATAAACCGGCAGAAACGAAAAGCCGTATTCCAAACAAAGAGAAATACGGCTTGAGTGATGGCGGTTAGGGATTTTCAGACGACCTTGATTCAATTTTTTATGCAATCGACGTAGGTTTTATTCAATTAAATTGGAAATCCAACCCGTAGCGTGAGCTTTGCCCACGAAACCTACTATCTAACAATCCAAATCAGACAACAGCCGAATGGGCTTTCATTTCAGCATTCATCCCGTGGGCGAAGCCCACGCTACTTGTTGCTGCAACGACAACTTGTCCCTTCCCCCCGTCCGGCGGGGGAAGGTCAGGATGGGGGTGGCTTCTGAGGTTTAGGTAAAATCAAATTCGTGCAATCCGCAGAACCACCCTCTCCCCAACCCTCTCCCGCCGGACGGGAGAGGGGGCAGGTTGCAAGTTAAAACAAGGTCGTCTGAAAACTTTAAGATTCGGGTTTTAGAAAAACTCTTTCACCCCCGTTTTCAGACGACCTTTTATTCAATCTCTGCAGACTTGGGATAACCCAAGTAGCGTGGGCTTTGCAAAAAACCCTTCCTGTCATCGGTAATCCGGATTTATTCTGTCTGAGTCTTTTTTCTAAAAATCTTAGTGATTAACCATCCCAGTAAAAACCACCAAATTGCATTCAGAAAGATAAATACCCAATTGGCTAACGGGCCATTTACATAATTGGAAACGAATAAGGACAAAATGGAAAAGGGAAAGGCTAAGACGAAGAGAAGAAAACCTCCCCAGCTCCCCTCTGTACTATCACCCAAAATAACCATTGATGCGATTAGATAGATTAATGCCAACAAGATACCTAATTTATTTTTAAAGAAAGACATATATCATTTCCTCTTGTTTTCTATAAGTATAAAGCACAAATCAAAACGTTCACCAAGTCGGGCGCAGCGTTCCATATGGGTGGACGCTTCCGCGATATCTCCGGTAAAGGGCTGCAATCGGTTTATGTTCAGGAAAAGCGATATCTGTCCGACGGCAGGCTGCGCATTACCCGCAAACCCCTGATTGGCGGCAAATGGAAAACCTCCGGCACCACCAATCGACAAGCTCGGAAGAAATCCAATCCGTAGCGTGGGCTTTGTCCGCGAACCTGCTGTCCGACAATCCGAATCGGGCGGTTGTCTTTATCTTCATTTCGTGGGCTACGGGTCGTCTGAAAACCTGTTTTCAATTTTCAGACGACCTTCTTGCAACGTCCACCTTTTCTGTGCTCAAACCGTCCTAACGCTCGATGCCGCCACACAGTCGTTCGACGATTTCCGCCGCGCTGCCGGGGCGGCACAGTCCTGCGTTTTGTCCCGCCCAAAATGGGGAAAAGTCATAGCAGCCTTGTTTTTCGGCGGCGGCTTTCAATGCGCCGACGGCTGCGCCTGCCAAGGGAAACGGGAGCGCTGCGTCATTCATCGGGCCGGCTTCGCGTATGAAGCGGTTGTAAAGCCCGCGCGCCGCGCCGCCGCTGAACAAGTTGGTCACTACGGTATCTTCAGGACAGGAGGTTTGGATGGCGGCGCGGTGGGCGGGTTTGGTCAGGGCTTCGTCTGCGAGCAGGAAGGCGGTTCCGACCTGCAATGCGGACGCGCCCAATCCCAACGCGGCGTGGACGGCAGCGGCATCGGAAACGCCGCCTGCGGCTATGACAGGTAGGTGCACGGCCTTGCGGACGGCGGGTAACAGGGCGAACAAGCCGCTTTGGCTGTCGGGATGGCGGTTTAAAAACCATCCCCGATGACCGCCCGCCTCCCACGCTTGGGCTATCACGGCATCCGCGCCGTTTTGTTCCAGCCAAACGGCTTCTTCGACCGTCGTCGCGCTGCTCCACACTTCCGCGCCCGTCGCTTTGACGCGCTGCAAGTATTCGGGCGCAGGCAAACCAAAGTGGAAGCTGACCACAGGCGGGCGGTAACGTTCCACACATGCCAACGCGTCGGCATCAAACGGCTGCCGTCCGCCGCCGCTGGGAATGTCGTTTTCCGTCAGCCCGTAAGCCTCGAAATACGGACGCAACACGCCAAACCATGCGTCCTGTTGCGCGCGGTCGGCAGACGGCGTGCGGTGGGCGAAAAAGTTGAGGTTGTACGGACGGCCGCCGCCTTCCTGCTTCATCCGTGCCAACGCTTTTTCCAAACCTGCGGTGTCATACATCGCCCCCGCCAACGAACCCAAAGCGCCGGTTTTACCGACAGCCAAAGGCAGCTCGGTATCATGTGCAAACGCCATCGGCGCTTGAATCAGCGGATAGCGCAGCGAGGATAAAATGCGGCTCATGTCTGTTTCTCCTTGTTATTTGTTTCATCTGTTTCGTCAGCCTCTTTGAATATTTTTAAATATTGAGTGGCAGGCTGACGATGTGGCACAAACCCGATTTTGCCACAAAAAATAGTCGGATATGCTGCAAGGTCGTCTGAAAACGAACCGCCGCGTTTTGTGTTAAGCGAGTGTTTGCGAAACCGAATATGTTTGGAAAGCAAACCCCGTCCCATTTAATCCATATAGAAAAAGGTCGTCTGAAAACCTTGTTTCGGGTTTTCAGACGACCTTTGCTTTGCCTTCAAACAGGCTTTAGAGCGGGATTACCATTGGTAGCCGACACCTGCGGTCGCGCCGTAGTGGCCGCGCGAGTTGCCGGTAGCCGTACCTTTGATGACCCAGTTGCCGCCGTCGGAGATGCTGGAGAAGCCGACTGCGTAACCGCTTTCACCGCGGTATACGCCGCCTGCAACCGCCATCATGCTCTTACCCGGCAGGTAGGCTTGCGGCAGACCGGCGACCGCCATGGCTGCTGCGGTACCGGCTTTAGAGTCGCTTTCAACATTGTCGATACGTTGGTTGATTTGGTCACCCATGTTCACCACGTAATTGCCGATGTTGGTCACGCTTTGGTTAATCGCTTGGTTGGTGTAATACAACTGGCTGCCGTTGATTGCATCGGTCGAATCCGCCGATACC
>JUNU01000266.1 GCA_001067655.1 Neisseria lactamica | reverse complement strand
GGAAATGACGTTCTACAAGGCGGCGAAGGAAACGACCTGCTCGATGGCGGATACGGCAACGACACTTTAGACGGTGGCAGCGGTGCAGACAGCATGAGCGGTGGATACGGTGATGACATTTACTATGTAGACAATGTGAACGATACCGTTACTGAAGGATGGTTTGAAGGGACCGATACCATTTACAGCAGCGTTTCCTACACC
>JUNU01000265.1 GCA_001067655.1 Neisseria lactamica | reverse complement strand
TCGACGACGAAGTCATCACCGACATCGAACGCGATAAGCTACACCGCGAAATCTTCCGCACACAAGGTAAACTCGCCAGCCGTTACGAACTCGACCCATTAGGTCGTCTGAAAAGGCAAATCGCCACCCTCAATGATTTGACGGAAACCGGCAAAGGCAAAACCAAAGCAGCGGCGGGTTATGGCCAAACCGCCGTCAAACGCAGCTACGGCTACGACCGCAC
>JUNU01000264.1 GCA_001067655.1 Neisseria lactamica | reverse complement strand
TCGACGACGAAGTCATCACCGACATCGAACGCGATAAGCTACACCGCGAAATCTACCGCACACAGGGTAAGCTCGCCAGCCGTTACGAACTCGACCCTTTAGGTCGTCTGAAAAGGCAAATCGCCACCCTCAACGACCTGACGGAAGGTGGCAAAGGCAAAACCAAAATAGCGGCGGGTTATGGCCAAACCGCCGTCAAACGCAGCTACGGCTACGACCGCAC
>JUNU01000263.1 GCA_001067655.1 Neisseria lactamica | reverse complement strand
GAAGTTGTAATGCAGCCCCGTTTCACGGTCGGCATACTGGTTTTGCAGGCGGAAAGGTTGGTATGCGGTATCCGTTACCTTGGTTTCCTCTTTCAGACGACCCCAGCCGGTGTAGCTGCCGAGCCATAAGAGGTTGCCGTCCTTATCGGTTATCTCTCTTGGGATGCCGATTTGGTCGCAGTGGAAGTAGTGGATTTGTTGTCGGCTTTCGCCGTCTTCGGTTGTCCAATCGCGGACTTGTGCTAAAGGCTCGTAGGAATCCGGGGCGGTATAGATATAGGTATATCTGCCGTCCAAGTGGACTTCTTGCAAGAGGTGGCTGCCGTCCCAAACGAAGCGGGTTTGGTTTTCGAGGTCGTTCCCGCTTAAATCATGCGGGAATGACGTTTCTGAAACT
>JUNU01000262.1 GCA_001067655.1 Neisseria lactamica | reverse complement strand
GGCAACGCCGTACTGGTTTAAAGTTAATCCACTATAAAAGGTCGTCTGAAAACCTAAATTTCAGAGTAAAGTACATTGCGCCTATAAAAACTGCACCTTAGCGAATCTACTAAGGTGTGGTTTAATCCATTCTAAAGCCTAAAACATCATTTCAGACGACCTTCTGAGTAATGATTTCTTGAATAATCAAACAAAGTCTCAGGAAAGTATCAACTATTTTTCTCTACTTTTTCTTTGAAACCGGTTCGCAACCTGTATTACCGTTTTTAGTGGTTAACTTGGCTTTGGCCGATTCTGCATCGGTACATTTGTAGGCATTGCCCAAACTGTCCATCCAGACGGAAAGTTTGTAATTCGTCCCACTTTTCGGGGTGGCGAAAAGATAATAAGCTCTGCTGTGTTTAGAGTCCTTATCTTTCATTGCGCCGCTGAAATCATACTTAGCAGCAACTTCTGATGTAGCCTGATAGGTCTTAAAAAAACCCGCATCTCCCTCAATTTCATCTTTCATTTTGAGGGCGGGATTTTTGACCAATTTGGTTTTCAAGGAATTATTGATGATAACCAATTCAGCATGCGCCTGAGATTGATAGCCGCGTTCAATGTAATGGATATAGGAAGGGTAAGCGATGGTGCTGAGGATGCCGATGATAGCAATGACAATCAACATCTCAAACAGCGTAAACCCTTGAAATTTAGTGATAGACGTATTCATGATTTTATCTATTTATTCGTTGGCTACATAGGATTGCAGCATGACTACCGTATTTTCGTTTTTTCCCCATGCTTTAGCAGTGACACGATAAATGGTACGGTTGTCGGTAGAATTGGTGCTTAGGTATTCGATGATGTAGCGAGGAGGTTTTTTAGCCCCGCTATTTTTATCAAGCGGATACTCTCTACCATTAACATTAATACATTCTGTTTCTTTCTTAGAATATGAATCAAGACATTCTGCATGCTTTCTTTTCCAAGCTTCTTCAACTTTGCTCAGATCTGCCTCACCTTTAACATCAATAATACCAGTTGGGGTAGTGTATTCTTTAACACCAAGCTGTTTAGCTCTGCAGAGACCCTGGGAGCATTGATCGTTAAAAGTCTGCTTACCTTCTTCAATTGTATAAATATAGTTCTCACCTTCACGCAATGCAGCTTCGGCAAGTGTGGTAGCAAATTTATGGTCGGCATCATTAGTACTAATTCGCTGCTCAGTGTTGTAGGATTGAGTTGCTGTAACGACGAGCAGGGCGATGACGATCATGATCATCAGGACAATGAATAATGCAAAGCCCTTTTGTGCAGAGGCTTTAGCAGGATGGTTTAGAGTAATCGGTCTGCGCATTTGTTTCCTCCGCGTACAGTTGCATTGATTTGATAGAGTTGAACTTTGTTTTCATCATTGCTTCCGCCTGCATTAATACTGCCGCTATTCAGCAAGAGTTCGATAGCGGCTGGGGCTTCATCATTAGACAGATTCTGAGTATATTTAAATGTCTCATCTTTTGACTTATCCTCACCCTGCTTCTGAGCATTTCCGGCAGGAGTTGGGGCAGGTGCAGACGCAGATGCTACTTCACTTTCTTCAAATGTTTCAGGACAGCCTTCGGTATAAAAGTAATGAATACTCATACTTTCAATTCCCTTAATCAGCAACTGCGGATTACTCCACTCCCCTTTGTCTGTCAGTTGAAAACGGTAAAGACCTTTCTGCCCACCTGCCGTACCGACAGCATAGGCATTCACCTCATGTTTCATGATGGAGATATTGCCTGCTTGGGAACCATCTGTCTTTAAAGCAGTTTTACTATCAGTAATTTTTTCTCCTGGTTTGGTAATATTTGTGCAGCTGCTGGCCACTACTGTTGCCGCGTCTGGTGATGCGGTATCTATGCCGTATTGGAAAATCAGCGCCTTACCGCTCTGTTCGAAGTCAGTCACATCTAAAGAATCTGTTTCTCTGACGGCAGGAAGCATTTTTCCACTACCTTTAAGTTTGAGAAAGTCTTTGGAACCAGAATCAGCGATAACAGCCTGAACATCATAGGCCGACATATTGAAACAGCCGAAGTTTCCAGCCATACGGGCATCACGTACGATCTGGTTAGATGCGTTACGCAAATCCTGCTGAACATTTAAGCGAGCTGTGGCGGCAGTGTTCAAACTGCGTGCAGTAAAATAACTGGAGCTGACGGCTAGCAGGACTATCATGCTTAATGCGCTTGCCACAAGGAATTCAATCAGACTGAAGCCTTGCATACCTGCTTTTACCGGAATGTGTGGGCGGTTTTTATTATTCATTATTTTTCCCTTACGCGTACTTGGTAGGTGTAAATGATGGAATCTTCATATGTTTTGACATCACTTGCGGCTTTACCGCCTTCCAAATCTTTAAGCCATAATACTTTGATAACGGTATCAGCACCTGCTTTTTTATCGCAATTTTCGTGAAAAGTACCGTCATAAGTAGGCTCCTTATTCAAACTATCTTGGCATACTGAGTAGTAGAACGTAGAGTCAGGAAGAGCTGCTTTCAATTCATCATGAAATTTACCAAGCTGCGCTTTAGCCAACTCTTCTTTTGTCATACTCTCTTTCAACGGCCCTTTTTTCAATGGTTCAGTAGAGGAATCACCGTATGTAGTGTAATAATCCTTATAATTCTTGCACCACCCTCTGCCATTCCTGCTATTGGTTGCCCCCTGTTTAGGGGTTGGGCATTCTACAAGCCTCGGATTAATCAGCATCCCCTCAACCAAATTTTGGGTAAGTTGCGATACGATAGTCTGTCCTTCCGCTTCGCGTACGCTGGAAACGGTACGCAGTTGGATGGCAAGCAGAGCGAGAACGCCGATTGCAAGGACAAACATGGCAACCAATACTTCAATTAAAGTCATACCTGATTGATATGGCTTAGAGGAACTTACCGATCTCGTTTTGGCGAATCTCGACTCGCTCGTTTTCAGACGACCTTTTGTACGTAATGTCATGGGTTTCATAGAGCTATATTTTATTGTTAGGGTTGTTTGTTGGATTTTGCTTTAGATTCTGCATATTTACAGAGATCGCGTGAATCTGACTTGGCGCAGATTTCCACTCGTCCGCTACTGTCGACCAACACAATGCTGGCACGAGACTTTTTGGTACTTTCTGTGGTTGCGGCGGAATCGGTCATGCTGATTTTGATATAACCATCTGAGTATGTAAAATCAGATTTTTGACCAGGTTTATTGACAGAATAGCCAAAAGTACCGTTCGGCTGGAATGCGAAGAAAACAGGCTGTGAATCAGAGTCTTTGCCACCGAATTTGACATGGTCAAATTGATAGGTGACTTTATTCGCATCCTTAGCGTTCAAGACAATAGTGCGCAGGAAAATATCCGCCCTATCATCATTGTAGTTAACATCACCACTCTTATCAGCATAGGCCAAGATGCCACTTTGATTGTATTTGGTATCACATTTATTGTCTGGAATCCCGTTTTTTCTGATTTGTACGGGACAGACATAGACAGGGAGATTGAGGCGGACTGCTTCGGCTCGTGCGAAACGCAAGAGGTTTGCCACCTGCTCTGCCTGACTGGCTGCGCGGCGGGAGGCAATCCATTCGCTCATATTGGGAAGGGCGATAGTGGCCATGATGGCGGTAATAGCGATCACGACCAACAATTCGATTAAGGTAAAACCTTTTTGTTGTGCGTACATGAGTAGTAAAAACGTCTAGAGTTAAGTAATGTGTTTTATCATCCGGCTTAGAATGTTTTTATCGCCGGTAATTATGCGGTTTGGCTCATTCTAAACGATATTGGGATGAATTGCCTAATAAAATATGAAATTTGCTTGGTTTTTAGGCTGATTTGTCTCAATCTTCCATCAATGCGGATTCGGGTATGTAGGCTGCATTGTCGAATTTGGTAAATTGCCCCATCCAAGTGAGGAATACTTTCCCGACGGGACCGTTACGGTGTTTACCGATAATACATTCCGCGAGACCTTTCATGGGCGATTCTTGATTATAGTATTCGTCGCGGTACATAAACATAATCAGATCGGCATCCTGCTCGATGGCACCGGATTCCCGCAAGTCGGACATCATTGGGCGCTTGTCGGTACGCTGCTCTACGGTACGGCTCAACTGCGACAAGGCAATGACGGGAACTTGCAACTCCTTCGCTAAGGCTTTGAGGGAGCGCGAAATTTCGCCGAGTTCTGAGGCGCGGTTGTCCGAACGTCCTGAGCCTGCCATCAATTGCAGGTAGTCAATCACGATTAAGCCCAATTTTCCGTTGAACTGGCGCGCAAGGCGACGGGCGCGGGCGCGCAATTCGAGCGCGGTCAAACCCGGTGTTTCATCGATATACATAGGCGCATCGGAAAGCTTGACCACAGCTTCATTCAGACGACCCCAATGTTCATCTTCCAACCTGCCTGTTTTCAAGACGCTCTGATCAAGCCTGCCCACGGAACCCAGCATACGCATCACCAATTGCGCGCCGCCCATCTCCATAGAGAATACGGCGACAGGCAGTTTGCCCTCTACGGCAACGTGTTCCGCAATATTGATAGAAAAAGCAGTTTTACCCATAGACGGACGCCCCGCCACGATAATCAAATCGCCAGGTTGAAGACCTGAGGTTTTTTTATCCAAATCGATAAACCCCGTTGACACGCCGGTAACTTCATCAGGGTTATCGCGTGAATAAAGCATGTCGATGCGCTCGACCACTTCCTTCAAAAGCGCAGGCATTTCGAGAAAGCCCTGTTTGGATTTAGCCGTACTTTCCGCAATTTGGAACACTTTGTTTTCCGCTTCATCCAAAAGTTGCCCCGCATCCCTGCCTTGTGGATTGTAAGCGCTACGGGCGATTTCGGTGCCGACTTCGGCAAGCTGGCGCATGATGGAACGTTCGCGCACAATTTCGGCATAGCGGCGGATATTTGCAGCGGACGGCGTGTTTTGCGCCAAGGTAATCAGATAATTGAATCCACCCGCCGCCTCTAGTTCCTCATTGCGCTCCAAACTTTCCTGAACGGTAATCACGTCGGCAGGACGACTCTCGTTAATCAAGTTTGCAATGGCGCGGAAAATCAGGCGGTGTTCGTGTCGGTAGAAGTCTTCACCTGTAACCACATCGGCGATTCTGTCCCAAGCCGAATTTTCAAGCAAAAGCCCACCCAAAACGGATTGCTCCGCCTCCATAGAATGCGGCGGCAGCGACAACGCGCTGACTTCACGGTCTTCAGACGACGTATCGGGATAATCGTTCATGGCAGTTGCTCTTAGGCTGAAATGGGAATTTGCTATTATAGCGCAGTGGAAATTGGGTTGGCATTAGCTTTGTGCCAACTTAACTGCCATCAAGAAATAGATAGGTCGTCTGAAAATTTTCAGACGACCTTTTTGTTATAATTTCCTTTTTCCCCGAACCGAAAACAGGCGGCAATATGGAAGTCATCCAATACCCCGATTCCCCCTTCAAACTCCACCAACCCTTCCCACCCGCAGGCGACCAGCCCACCGCCATTGCCGGCCTGCTCGAAGGGCTTTCAGACGGCCTTGCCTATCAAACCCTGCTCGGCGTAACCGGTTCGGGCAAAACCTACACCATGGCGAACGTCATCGCCCAAAGCGGCCGCCCCGCCATCATCATGGCACACAACAAAACCCTTGCCGCCCAGCTCTATGCCGAAATGCGCGAGTTTTTCCCCGAAAACGCGGTGGAATATTTCGTCTCCTACTACGACTATTACCAGCCCGAAGCCTATGTGCCCAGCCGCGATTTGTTCATCGAAAAAGACAGCGCGATTAACGAACACATCGAGCAGATGCGCCTTTCCGCCACCAAAAACCTGATGACGCGCGACGACGTGATTATCGTCGCCACCGTGTCCGCCATTTACGGTATCGGCGACCCGACTGAGTATCAACAAATGGTGCTGTCCGTCAAAGAAGGCGACACCATCGAGCAGCGCGACATCATCGCCACGCTCGTTTCCATGCAGTACGAACGCGGCGATTTCGATTTCAAACGCGGCAGCTTCCGCGTGCGTGGCGACGTGATTGACGTGTACCCCGCCGAAAGCTCCGAAAACGCCTTGCGCATCAGCCTGTTTGACGACGAAATCGACCGCCTTGATATGTTCGACCCACTTTCAGGCAGCCTGCACCAGCGCGTCGGCCGCTACACCGTCTTCCCGTCCAGCCACTACGTTACCCCGCGCGACACCGTCTTGCGCGCCTGCGAGTCCATCAAAGAAGAATTGCGCGAACGCATCGAATTTTTTGCCCGCGAACAACGCCCCGTCGAACAACAACGCATCGAACAACGCACCCGCTTCGACCTCGAAATGCTCTACGAAATGGGCTTCTGCAAAGGCATCGAAAACTACTCCCGCCACTTCTCCGGCAAAAAAGAAGGCGAACCGCCGCCCACGCTGATGGACTACCTGCCCGACAACGCCATCATGTTCATCGACGAAAGCCACGTTACCGTTACCCAAATCGGCGGCATGTACAAAGGCGACGCATCGCGCAAACAAAACCTCGTGGACTACGGCTTCCGCCTGCCTTCCGCCCGCGACAACCGACCGCTCAAATTCCACGAATTTGAAAAAGTCATGCCGCAAACCGTCTTCGTTTCCGCCACCCCCGCCAAATACGAAGAAGAACACGCCGGACAAGTGGTCGAACAAGTCGTCCGCCCCACAGGGCTGGTCGACCCCCAAATCATCATCCGCCCCGTCGCCACCCAAGTCGATGATTTAATGAGCGAAATCAACGACCGCATCCCAAAAGGCGAACGCGTACTCGTTACCACCCTCACCAAACGCATGGCGGAGCAACTCACCGACTATTACAGCGAACTCGGCATCAAAGTGCGCTACCTGCACAGCGACATCGATACCGTAGAGCGCGTTGAAATCATTAGAGATTTACGGCTCGGATTGTTTGACGTACTCGTCGGCATCAACCTCTTGCGCGAAGGCCTCGACATCCCCGAAGTCTCTCTCGTCGCCATCCTCGACTCTGACAAAGAAGGCTTCCTGCGCTCCCACCGCAGCCTGATTCAAACCATAGGCCGCGCCGCGCGCAACGTGAACGGCGTTGCCATCCTGTACGCCGACAAAATCACCGACTCCATGAAAGCCGCCATCGACGAAACCGAACGCCGCCGCGAAAAACAGATGAAATTCAACGAAGAACACGGCATCGTGCCACAGCAGATTAAAAAACAGGTCAAAGACATCATCGACGGCGTGTACCACGAAGAAGACGGCGGCAAAGGTCGTCTGAAAGGCAAAAACAAAGTTAAAGTCGGCGAAATCCACAACGAAGAAGACGCGATTAAAGAAATCGCCAAACTGGAAAAGGCTATGCAGCAGGCGGCTAGGGATTTGCAGTTTGAAGAAGCGGCGGTGTTGAGGGATAGGATACGGGGGATTAAAGAGAATTTGCTTTTTGGAGCGGAGTGACGGATAAGTTTGATATTATTCTTGAAATTTATGTAAATAGTCCAATTTATATACAAATGATCTTCAATCTAAATAAATTAGAGGAGCTGTGATGGATAATGCTTTTTGTACTATAAATAACCAAACTTACAATGCGTATCAATTTTCTCAACTTGATATAGGGACTATCTCTCAATTAAGGAGATTCCTTGAATGTCCGACTTGCCATGCTCCCGCTTTTTTTAGAAAAGCGGCTAGAAATGGGCAGGCTGCCTGTTTTGGATCTCGCCCTCATAATGATGGGTGTATTGAAAGTGCTCCATTAAGTAGATTGATCAATGGAGAAAATGATGATGAAGATGTTTTGCATAATGATGGGCAGCGGATTGTATTAGACCTTAACTATGGTGCAGCAGAAGCGGTAAATCATATTAATGATGATATGAATGAAAATGGAGCAGGGAGAGGAGTACGATTTAGAGGAAATGGTAATCGTCCTAATGCAGTAGCCCATCGCCGTTTAAGTACTATGTTAAGAAGCCTAGTTATTAATCCAGCGTTTCGAGTTTCAGAACAAGAGATTGAAATTGAAGATGAAATTCGAACTATATCTAATTTTTTTGTCTCATTCCATGAGATTAACCAAACTCATATAGGCCGGTTTTGTGGATATTGGGGGCAAATTGCTGATGTTAAAGAGGGAAATTATGAGGCTATTTGGCTTAATTCTGGTACGCGAGATGATGTTAGTCTATGCTTGCCGTCACAAATGCAACGAATTTTCTTCGAACGATTTGATATCAATGATGTGGAAGATTTAGTGGGATCTTATATTTTATGTTTGGGAAATTTAGAAAGATCGAAAAGGAATAAAAAATACATTATGATTGATAAATTAGCATTTGTAACTTGTTATTAAAAAGCGAGCGTATGCTAGGCACTCGTTGCCCACGCGTTCTATACCCCAAGGCAGCCTGAAACCGCGTGGGCATAAATGCCCACCCTATATCCCAAAAAAGCAAGCCGTAGCCTGCATCCCACCAACCGCGTGTGTGGCTACTCCATACACCCTACCTGCGGACAGCACAAATTTAAACCCAGCGTGTAGGGTGTGTGCGGTACGTACGTACGCATTCTTTATCCCTTTTACATACTACATCTGAAAAGCCGTTATCCCAAAACATATTCCGGCTATAAGCAAGCGTAGCAACTGTATTTTTCACCCCGTCGGGCAAAAATACAGTTGCTACGCCAAGCTTATTAAGTTCAACCTATATGGATGTGTGAAAACAATATCCATGCCATTTGAACGCTGCCGCCTGATGATGAGGATTATTTCCGTTGCTTCAAAGGAGCAACTATAATGATTGATTATCTGAATATAAATCTTGATTCGAATTTCAGAAAGATTAAAATAAAAAAGATAAGCCTATCGTGGCTTTAATCAGTCAAAACTTCCTAAAAACAATAAATTGCAATAATTTATTTGAATCGATTAAACAATATCCTTTATTTTGGATAATTCTTATCGGAGAGAATTCTAGTCTTTTAGAAGATGAATTTGATAATCTTTTGGAACTGGAATCAATCAAAAATAACAATATGTTAAATGTGGTAACAACTAATTTTCAATTTAGTGATTTAACAATAACAGATATAGAAGATATTGCTTATGAATTTTTATTTTTACCCTGTCCGAATGGCAACTGCCAATATTTATCATTCTTAGATTTGAATCATGCTGCTGACAGGAAAATTTTTGATTTCATCGAAACACAGCTTAATAATAAAACAACTTAGTGGTCATAAATTTGCTTTATGATAAAAGTTATAAAACAGTTTGCACTTTGAAAGGAAGTAACCCCATGTCTAAAAAAATCAAAGCAGATTCTGAGCTTATCAATGAATGCTACAAATGGGTCAAACACCAGTTTTTTACCCAATATGCTGCAAAACATTACGCCAAAGCAGAATTATGTGTTGTTCAAACCAAGCTAACTGAAAGTAAAATCGGTGGATTGCCCTATCTACCCAAAGGTGATGTGGCACCGAAAAATGTAGACGGCGAAACCTTGCGTTTACTTGCTCAAATCAACTGCACTGACCTAAAAGGTCTAGAACACTTTCCTTCAACAGGCATACTGCAATTTTTCATCTTAGACAACTGGGAATTCGGTATAGAAAACGGTCGAGACGGCTACGCTGTACGTTACTATCCTGAAATTAGTGAACACTACACGGAAGCAGAACTTACCAAATACTACCAGCCTTATGCAGAAGATGACGAGTGTTTCCCTATATTGCAAGAGTGCAAGTTGCAATTCGAACTTACTGAACAAACTCCCGTTTTAGACCACGCTACCTGTGTCATGCTGTGCGGAAAATATTTGGCTGAACATAGCATAGAAGTCGATTACCGCACGAAAGAACATCTTCAGCGCGTCGTACAGCACGAATACGAAAATGAATTTAGTACATACAACAAAGAGGATGAGGATGAAGAAAATCATAGTCAATGTGGTGGCTACCCGTATTTCACACAAAACGACCCGCGCAATGAAGATAAAGGATTGGTCGACTATAATGTCCTGCTGTTCCAACTAGACAGTAGCTTTGATGAAGACGGCGAAGAAATCGTGATGATAGGCGATATGGGCGTGATGAACTTCTTTATCCGGCAAGATGATTTACAGCGTGAGGATTTTTCCGATGTACTGTATTCTTGGGATTGCTGCTAACCCTACACTTGTTGCCTGAAACAGCATACAGATTCACTTCGCATCTGTTTTAGGCTTATGACATTCCCTTGTACAAACACTATCTTTCAGACGACCTTAAAAAATAGATTTGCTTTCACCCGTAGCATAGAAAACTTTTTCATCAGTCAAATTTATCATTCACTTCATGCGGATTGATACGGGCGTTATCCTCCTGCCCTAGACCGACTAATTTACGAAGCCGGGTCATATAGGCATTGACATTCAAACCGCGTCCGTATCGTTGCGCTTCCCAAATGGTTTCCGCCAACGCATCCATCATGTCATGCTCGGCGCGTACCCAATCGTTGTTATAACGTGCGCAAAGTTGCCGGTGAATCGCCCGTATGCCCGGCGGCTGATCGATGGCTGCCTGCTCTTGAAGGGAAAGATGCAGCGACATGTGTAAAAACGGGTTGCTCTCCCCGTCTTCCGGCAGCCAGTTTTTATCTAAATAATCTTCAATGTTTTCAAGATAATGAGTGTATTCGGGATGAGATTCGATGATACGGAGGGCTTTATGCTGAAGTGTATCCAGTTGCAGCGGGGTCAGGCGATGTTTCCAAACGTGTGCGAAAAATCGGCGGACATCGTGGGTGTTGACATCGTACATGATAAGAATGGGAAGTCTGTTGAACCGTCTGAGGGGATATTTTAGAGATTGAGCTAAACTTGAATTTTGGTAAATAATGGATTTATAGCGAAGCAGAACCTGATAACAAGTTCTGCCTCGCTATAGTGGATTAACTTTAAACCAGGACGGCGTTACCTCGCCTTGCCGTACTATC
>JUNU01000261.1 GCA_001067655.1 Neisseria lactamica | reverse complement strand
GAGTTGTGCTATATGCGCGCAAAGGTTGCCTACCTAAAGGAGTTAAAAGCCCTCCTCGTCGAAACCTACCGGCGGCATAAAGGACGCTACGGACAAAGGCGCATTGCCGCAGCATTGGATTGGAACCGCAAAAAAGCAGCTCGGCTGATGACGCAGATGGGGCTGAAAGCCCTCATACGAGCGAAA
Source organism: Neisseria lactamica (assembly GCA_001067655.1). Classification (GTDB taxonomy): domain Bacteria; phylum Pseudomonadota; class Gammaproteobacteria; order Burkholderiales; family Neisseriaceae; genus Neisseria; species Neisseria lactamica_B. The sequence goes on along the minus strand of JUNU01000261.1, from coordinate 72 downwards.
AAAGCCTACCGCCATCCCGCCATGGGCGAAATATCGGAACACCTCCTCAAACGCCGGTTCAAAGCCCAAAAG
>JUNU01000260.1 GCA_001067655.1 Neisseria lactamica | reverse complement strand
GAGTTGTGCTATATGCGCGCAAAGGTTGCCTACCTAAAGGAGTTAAAAGCCCTCAGCCAAAAGCAGACCGCAAAGGACAAAGCCAAACCGTCCAAACACTGAGGGCGCAACATCCGCTCAAATACCTGCTGCACATCGCAAACCTGCCCAAAAGCAGCTTTTACTACCACCATCAAGACCGGCCCGACCCCGATGCAGCCGACAAAGCCCTCCTTGTCGAAACCTACCGGCGACATAAAGGACGCTACGGGCAAAGGCGCATTGCCGCAGCATTGGATTGGAACCGCAAAAAAGCAGCTCGGTTGATGAAACAGATGGGGCTGAAAGCCAAAATACGGGCGAAAAAAGCCTACCGCCATCCTGCCATGGGCGAAATATCGGAACACCTCCTCAAACGCCGGTTCAAAGCCCAAAAG
>JUNU01000259.1 GCA_001067655.1 Neisseria lactamica | reverse complement strand
CTTGGTGGGAATTTAGGGGATTTTGGGGAATTTTGCAAAGGTCTCCCACTATATGTTAGGCAGAGGGGGGAAGGGTGCTGTCTCTGTTGAGCATTGAAAAGAGGTCGTCTGAAAATGTGTCGTTGCTTCAAACAGACACCGTTTCAGACGACCTTTTATTTATTATGGTTAAAATCCACATGGATTATGATAAATTGGTATAATTTCAAAACTGATTATCCAATACATTTTTTCCTTAATATAAAAATAAAATGAACCATAATAAACATTACGGGACAATCGCCCATTGGTTCGGGGAGATGAGCCGCGGCTCCATCATTTGCGACGAATCTTCGCAACGCATCTTTGCCAACCGCCAATCCCTCCACCCCGATTATCAAGAACCTGAAACCGGACACCGCGTCAGCTTTCAAATTGAAACGGAAAACAACCGCGCCGTCGCGAGGGATGTCGAGCGTGTCAATCCGGGTTATAAAAACAATGACAGCACGGTCATTACGCTGACCGACTGGGATTGGTCGAAGAATGGTGGTTATGGAATGGATGTTTCAAACGAAGGGCAGCCTGTGTTTGTGCTGGGACAGTTTCTTGCCGACCAAACCCGTACGCCTAGGGCAGGCGACCGCCTTGAAGGCACGCTCCGCCGCCATCCCAACGGACAATGGCTGCTGGTCAATGCCGTTATCCGCAGTACGCCTGAGTCCGAGCCCGAGCCTGAGTCGATACACGCCGCGCCTGCGAAAAAAGCACAAGGTCAAACCGTACACTTTTTCCGTCCGGAATACGGTCCTAAAGTTGAAGTCAAAATTGAGCAGCCGTTGGTTGCCGAAACACGCTATCCCGCTCCGAAATCTGCCCAAAAGAATCTGTTGCCGCCCAATCAGGTCATGAGCGGTACGATTACCACATGGGATGATGCCAAAGGCTACGGCTTCATCCGTTTTGGCGACGAATCCCAAAATATTTTCTTCCACATCAGCGCGTACCATTACAATACCAGCCGTCCGCAAACAGGTCAGCGCGTCAGTTTCTACTGCAACCGCCCGATAGAAGGCAACCGCCAACAAGCCGTCAAGGTTGTCCGGCTGGGCGACGAAGCATTCCTGTTTGACGAATTGCCACCCGACTACAACAGGCTCAATATCGATATGCAGGCACTCCTGATCAACAGCGTCATCGCCGTCGTTTTCCTGACCGTTGTCGCTGTGCTTTCCAATAAACTGTTTTTTATTTACGTCCTTATCAGTATTGCCGCCTTCATCCTCTATCAACAGGACAAGCAGACGGCGATGGAGTCCGCGCGCAAAATCAGACGTAAAAACGAATACCAAAACCGCATCCCTGAAAACAAGCTGCACGCCTTCAGCCTGCTGGGCGGTTGGCCCGGTGCATTGGTCGCGCGCGCTGCGTTCCGCCACAAAACCAAGAAAGTTCCTTTTGTTCAGATTTTCTGGCTGACGGTGGCAATAAATGTTGCCATTACCTATGCCCTGCTGATACATTACGCCGACAATCCTCTGACGAATTTTCTGAAAAACTAAACTGAAACAAAGGAATATCATGTCTTTTGCATTTTTCTTCCCCGGTCAGGGTTCGCAAAGCCTCAATATGATGGACGGCTTCGCAGGACAATCGGTCGTAAAAAACACCTTCGATGAAGCTTCTGCCGTCTTGGGTCAGGATTTGTGGGCGATGATTAACGGTACGGATGCCGAACTCATCGGGCAAACCGTGAATACGCAGCCCATTATGTTGGCCGCCGGTGTTGCCGTTTACCGTGCTTATTTGGAAGCGGGCGGCAAAACACCTGCCGTCGTTGCCGGCCACAGCCTCGGCGAATACACCGCACTCGTTGCCGCCGGTGCATTGGATTTTGCGGATGCAGTCAAACTCGTCCGCCTGCGTGCCGAACTGATGCAGTCTGCCGTACCGCAGGGTGTAGGTGCGATGGCGGCGATTCTCGGCTTGGAAGATGAACAGGTTAAAGCCATTTGTGCAGAAGCCGCGCAAGGCGAAGTGGTCGAAGCCGTCAACTTCAATTCGTCCGGACAAGTCGTGATCGCGGGCAATGCCGCCGCCGTCGAGCGCGCCATGAACGCCGCCAAAGAAGCAGGAGCCAAACGCGCGCTGCCACTGCCCGTATCCGTTCCTTCGCATTGCAGCCTGATGAAGCCTGCTGCAGAAAAGCTTGCCGAAGCGCTCAAAACCGTCGAAATCAAACAACCGCAAATCCGCGTCATCCATAATGCCGATGTTGCCGCTTATGATGATGCAGAGAAAATCAAAGACGCGCTTGTCCGCCAGCTTTACAGCCCTGTACGCTGGACGGAAACTGTCAATGCGCTTGTTGCAGAAGACATTATCGAATCCGCCGAATGTGGACCGGGCAAAGTGTTGGCAGGTTTAGCAAAACGCATCAACAAAGAAGCCGCGTGCAGCGCTTTGACCAATTCCGAACAAATCGCTGCCTTTATCGAAGCGCATTAAACTTGCCTCCTTTTATGCTTCAGACGACCTTTCTTAATGAAAGGTCGTTTTTTAATGTCTGTTGGTTGTGTTTGGATAGGGGAGGGAATAGCAACAGGGGGATGTTTTATAGTGGATTAACTTTAAACCAGTACGGCGTTGCCTCGCTTTGGCTCAAAGAGAACGATTCTCTAAGGTGCTGAAGCACCAAGTGAATCGGTTC
>JUNU01000258.1 GCA_001067655.1 Neisseria lactamica | reverse complement strand
CTAAATGTCTTGGTGGGAATTTAGGGGATTTTGGGGAATTTTGCAAAGGTCTCTTATAGATGTAGTAGGCTATTTTTGCGAGTTTACGCATTATGGCGACTATTACGACCATCTTCGGTTTTTTGGCCGCTTCCAAGTTTTTGACCAATTGCGGAAATGCGTTTATCCGATAGGCAACCAAAGCGGGCATGAACAAGGCGCGTTTTATTTGTCGATGTCCGTATCTGCTCAATCTGCCTTTTTTATTCACGCTGCTGCCAGACTGTTCAATTTTGGGACTTAATCCGGCGAATGATACGAATTGGTTTGCTGTTCTGAAGGTTTTATCCGTCAGGTGTCTAAGTAAGATTGCAGCGGTATCTTTGCCTATGGCGGGTATAGTTTGCAGGTTCTGATACTTGGCATTCAAGTTTTCTTGCTGCTTAATCGTACTGTCTATTCGTTTGTATGTTTCATCTATTTTCTTTGAAAGCAGCAGAATGATTGTTTCGTGGATTGATCGTATAAACAGGTCTTGCGGTATGCAGCCTGTTTTGGCTTTCGTGCTTCTGTTGCTTGAGTTGATGAAGCAGGTTTATCAGTTTATACAACGTTGGATTTTCAGACGGCCTAAACGGTGTCAATTTATCTAAATGCCGTTTTGCATAATCGGCTATCAGCTTTGAATCTGCTTTGTCTGTTTTGGTATGGCTGAACTGGCTTTTTGCGTAATCTTTGATTTTCAGTGGATTGATGACGTAAACGGTATAGACTGCGCTCAAGTATTCCGCCGCCTGTTCGTAATAAACGCCTGTTGCCTCCATGCTTATAGCAATTTTTCTAACTCGCTTAGTTTTTATCCAGTCAATCAGTTTTTCAAAACCTTCATGACTGTTTCCGATTTTTATATAGTCCATTTCGCCTTTGGCCGTAATCAATGTTACGTCTATGGTGTCTTTTGAAATATCCAATCCTATTACATTCATTGCATTTTCCTTATTTATTCAGCCTGCTATGCGGCTATGATGATATTCAATCTTTAGGATGGTCAGACGATTCGGCATTTCTTTTGTCCAGTTTTTGACTTTGGTCGATTTGCTGCCTAAACCGCCCGGGCCTTTGTTTTGCGCATAAACAAAAACCCGCAAACCGTCTTTTTTAAAACGTTTTGCGGGTTTTGGCTTTGGTATTTTATTGCCTCCGGTTGAGCTGATTTTTGCCTATTTTTGAATTTTTAGACGTCGCCGGAAGACATAAAATTGCTGAAATTCAAAGAAGCGGGAGTTCCCACACCCCGTGGATACCTTTTCCCCTATCAATTACGCCTTTTAGCTTCATTGATAGGGGAAAAGGTATCTTAATTATTCACTGATAAGTAATAAATTCCTATTAATGACAATTCAAAAGCTAAAAAACCTATAAATATTTTAAAACCTGTAATAAAGCCAGCCTTTGCCCCTCTATCAGTGTTAGACCTACTAGAATACCAACCAATAATAAACCAAACTAAAGGAGATGTTATAAACCTTATTAAATCTAATGTGCTCATAATCCAATTTTCCCACCCTGATTCGTCAAGGCTTTATCGTTGTATCCGTCATACATCAAATTTTGCGGGCTGGCACCGCCCATTGTCAAGACCTGCGGGGCGTCGGGTGTATAGGCTGTATGCGTCGGTGTGGCGTTTTCGGCGGTTTGAACTTTGTAGGGGTTAAAAGGCAGCCCGTCTTTTACGTAGTTCAGACAGGTTTTTTTGCCTATTTCGGTTATCTTCGTTCCTTGGTCTGTGTAACAGGTGCAGCGGTTCTCTGCTTTAATACAGGCGACAGGCCAAGGCATGACTTTAACTGCTTTATTCATGCCGTCGTATATCGGGGCGGTTTCAGGACGCTCTGCGATACGGGGCTGATAGTCTTCTTCGCTCAAATGTGGTTTCTTTGGTTCTTCGGGTTTTGTTTCGGCTTTCGGATACTGCCCGTTTGATACAGGCTCACTTGCCGATACGGCTGACGGCTGTGTTTGTGCTTGGGCGGTTTGGGTCGTACTTGCCGTCTTCGCCTGTTTTTCTTCGCCCGAGAATTTGCCCCAAAATCCAGTAAAAGACCATATTCCGTAACCTACGAGGCATAGGGCGAGCGGGAACAGTATTAAAAGTTTGCTTTTTTTCGTCCTGATTTTGGTGTGTACTTCGGCGGACTTATACAGACCGTACACGCTTTTATCAAGCCTGTACACGCTTATTAGAGCTTCCCTAATGTTTGCCCTGCTTTCAGGGTCTTTTGCGCCACCTGTCGTCCATTCGAGCTTACGGCGCAGCCCTAGATTGGTCTTACCTAAATGCGTGTGATGTTCTATCAGTCCGCGCAAATGGACGTCTATCAGGCGGGGATGTTGGGTTATCAAGATGAAATCAAGACCACGGTGTCGGTGTGTTTCAAGTTCGGCGACGTAGTCGGGTACTTTCGAACCGCTTGGACGTGGGCGGAATATTCGTTGGCATTCGTCAACTACGATAATCGCACCCGGAGGCGCCCACTTCGGCCATGTCTGAATGCTTTCGCCTTCGGGTATATCAAAGTAGTTTATTTTGTCATGGTCTAGGTCTTTGATTCCGTCCACGAATATGGGACGGTCTTTAAAGTCTTTGCGTTTAACAAGGTTGGAAACCGCATACAATGTTTTTCCCGCACCGGGAACGCCTGTATATAGGTAAAGCATTTTTTATCCCTCACTTTTGACGATAGTGGACAGTTTCTTAAAGCCCTTTATCGTTGCTATAAATGTGAATGCGCCAAATATCCAATTCAGCATGACGCCGAAACCCATGATGTAGACGATTTGCAATGCGTCTTCAGGGAAACCGCCAATATGGTTTTGAACCTGTTGAATGAAATAGGATTGCAACTGACGAAATCCCGCCACTGTCACGAAAGAAAGCCCTATGGCGGTCAATATTCTGCCCGCCACAGACATTAAAACTGCTGTTATCAAACTGCCCCAGTTCATAGCTCCTCCAATGCGCCATAGACGAACCATGCACATGTCAGTATCGTCATCATGATTAGGACTGGTCTCAATTTAGCGGCAAAGTCGCAAAGCGGCTGATAGCTGAATTCGACTTGCCCAAATGCGCCCAAATCCACGCTTTTCGGTTGCGGGCAAACGCCTTCTGTTTGGAAGACGTTTTCAGGGCTGAAACTCAAATCTATTGTGTTTTCAGGCAAGACGATGTCTTCATAGGTCGTATCGCCACCCGGCATACATTGAGCAGCATTCGGATTTTTTTGACAAAAATCCTGCTTCTGATTCTCTTGGTTTTGATTCTGATTTTGTTGCCCTGTCGGAGTATCAGGCGTTGTAGGTGTATTCGGCTGATTCTGTGTCGTCGGTGCATTCGGACTATCGGGTGTTGTAGGTGTATTCGGACTGTTGGGTGTTGTTGGCGTGTTCTGTCCTTTATTCGGTGTCGGTATGATTTCGCTGCGTGTCGGCGCGAGCGTGGAATTTGGTTTCAGATCAGGACGCGGAATAATAGACGTTGAAACCGAGCCGTCTGCGTTAAGTGTAAACCGTGTCTGTTGCGGTGTATTGCTGCCTTGCGGTGTGTAGGGTGCTGAATCGGCAGTCATGGGCGTGAATTGGTTTGATTCGGTAGACTTCTCAACTGCGTCGCCAATTTTTGCCAACTGATTCATCAATTCGGCATGATTGGTCTGTTGATTGTTCAGCATACGGGACAGGATGTCTTTGATGTCTTGCTGATTCAACATCATGTCTTGAGGTGTAACGGTTTCAGGAGGCGGGGTTCTTTCAGATACAACTTGCAAATTTGCATAAATAATCGAATTAGGCGACCACGACCCGGGAAGATATGACTCTAAAGGGGAACTTTTAATAATCCTCTGCTTACCATCTTTATCATATGAAGCACCCGCATTGTCAGCAAACTTATTTGTATAAGCACCTATGTATTTATTCTCCGATTTTTGTCTGCCATTGACCATATGTGTTATGCCCAAAACAACCTGATAAACAGTCTCTTTTTTAGAACGTTCCTTTGCCTCTTTGTATTCTTTGTTGCCTTGGGCCGCTTTTGCGGCTTGTTCCGCTGCTTTTTTAGCGGCGGCAGCTTCGACGGCTTTGGAAAAGTCGCCGTTTTTTTCTTGCTGCATTTGCCATTGATAAAAACGGTCTCCAGCTTGTCTGAAATCTTGAGGAGACGGGCTATCAATCAAACCTAATCCACGTCCTATATTCCCCAAGGACTCTGCAAATCCTCCAAACAAATTATTTCCAAAGGTACCAGCCATTAAAACACCACTTTCGACAGCACCTTTATAATCTCCTGACCTAATTCTTGCTCCCATCAAACCACTATGTTTATCAACTGCAGCTGCCAATGCACCACCTGCCCAAACTCCATTTATAGTATTCTGCAATTTTGAAGAGCTTACAGTCTGCGTCTGCGTCGTCCTAAACGTTCCCTTCTCGCCATAATTGCCCGTTGCGGTTACGGTCTTAGACTGCGTACCTTTGATGTTATCGCCCGACTTGGTTACGGTCGGTCTGCCGTTGTTTTGGCTTTGCACGCGCCATACGCCTGTTTTCGGATCGTATCCTTTTTGTCTCAAGGCCTGCTCAGACGGAAAACCCGCCCCCTGATGTTGTGCCGGCGGGGTAAGTCCTACTTCTGCACTTACAGGAGCAGAGAATAAAGCAGCAGACAGAGCAAGACATAAGGCAGTATGCCGATGATGAACATTGCTTCGGGTATCATTCTTCATTACTCTTTTCTCTCGTGGATAATATGAATTTGTAGATTAGGTTGACGACAAATACCGTGGCGACGATTGAAACACACATCAAACCTATCTCTTTACCCAGCTTCTGATATTCCATCGGGTCGCAATCGGGAAAGGTCAGTTTGACTTGCTGTTCGTTATACTGCCATGTAGAGCCGTTAAAAACGGGGTGATGCAGCACCCCGTCTTTGTCTATTGTCGGCACTACACGGGTCATCACGTCGTTTGTCGCCGCTTCGTGTGTGAAATGGCAAACACGACCGACTTGATAACCCATTTGCATTAACCGCCTTTGCGTACTGCTTTAATAATCAGACCAACAACGACCATTGCAGCAGCGACACCGATTACAACCGCGCCAATAGACGAAACACCCTCTTTCGCGCCTGACAATTCAGCTTTGGCGGCTGTAATCAACGCGCTGTCTTCTGCCATTGCAGGCAAAGACATGATGGCAACGGAAGCACCGGCGACGGCGTATTGCAGTTTTTGTTTCAGGTTCATTTTGTTTTCCTTTACGAAATGTTGATAAAAAAATGGTTTTGCTGGCTTTGTGAAGGTTTTAGAGACCGCCCGCCGAGCCTCTTAAACTTAGTCTTCTTTTTCGTAGAATCCGAAAATTACAAATTCCCCGCCTATCTCTTCCAATGCCGAGCTAAAAGCGTCTTCATAACTTTCATACTTGCCGGCTGATTTGATGTTCGGCGTAAAGCCAATATCGCCGAATGGATCGGGATAAATGAATTCATGATTTTCGAGTTCTTGTACAATAAATTTTTGCTTATACTTACTCATGATTCAGCCTTTCTTAGGCTTTAGTTGCTGCGCCCTTTACTTGGAAATCCAACAATTTCGGCACTAATCCTTTGCCTGTTGATTCCATGGCAACGGTTACATCAACCGCACAGGGAAACTTAAGGTTTTTCAATTTTTCAAAATTATGGCTTTCACCAAACTTCATGCTTGCCGCGGTAAAGCCGACGGCATTGCCGTTTGACGGCATGGGGCTGGCTACCAAGACGGTGCATGAATCGATTTTGTTACCGTCGATTTCGCCTTTGAATTGTTTTGCGCCCAACAAAGTGGCTGGATATGTGGTTACTTGGCTTGTTTCAAACATTTTTCAATTTCCTTCAGTTGTTTAAAAAATCGGATATTTGACGTTCCTCGTACTCAATATCCTTGATGTGTTGCCTTTCCCTGTCTTGGGGGAATGCGGTTTCTTTCTCTTCATTCAAATCATCAAACAGTATTTCAATGTTCAATGCGTTAATGGCTTTCTGTTCTTCGTGTATATACTGGAATTTCTGCGTTTGGTTTCTGCAATCGTATTGCTCAGGCTGTAAACCTTTGGGATAACCTTCAACGCCTTTCACCAGCTCATCAACTATCCTGCTATCGTCCCACCCTATATCGCGGAGGAAATTAACCATCTTGCCGACCTGATTCCTTGCATGGAAAAGCTTATGGTCGAATGTCAAATTAACGGTTTCTACTTTTGCTTCCATCCGCTTGGCTTCGGTCTTGAAAATCGCCTTGCAAATCGGATATGCACCGCCGAGATACGAACCAGGATAAAGCAGCATATCCAATGGGATTTCTATATCCCCCGCCCTGAATTCGGTTTCAAACCTGACCCAAGGGCTGTCAACATCTCCGAACTGTCTGCCTTTCTCGTAAACACGGGTAAATTTTGAGTTTCCACGCTTGCCGATGTAAAAGGTTTTTCCGCTACCGTCTTCATTGCGCCATGCCGTGCCACGACATTCGCTTTTTGGCCGCATATTGTGTACGTCGTAATGTCCGTTATCGTGGTCTAAAATTGCCTGATCGGGTGTGTACTCGCCGTTGAAAAAATCATGGGCTACATCGACACGGGTTATTTTCGGGCGGACGCATTTACTTAAGAATTCATGTAGGCGGTTTCCCCAACCGGGTAATGCCGCCATGCAGCCTGTTCCGTTCAATTCGACCAACATCGTTTCTCGCTGACCACCATAGTGGACCTTTCCGTATTCGACGTTATCGGGTCCGAGTTGGTAACAGCTTTTATAGAAAAACTTACCTTTGAACGGTAATTTTTGGGTAATGCCGAATCCCAAAATTTCTTCAAGCAGCTCGCTATACTGAACAACGAATTCCGTATCTGAAACCAATCCCTTTCCGGTTACTTTCGTCATGGAATCTTCGTGTATCGTGAAAGTGATTTGGTCTATGAACGCTCCGTCATCCCTGCCACGCCTTAACGGTATTTCTATAAATCTGCCTTTGCCGTCCGATACAAAATGGCTGAAATACTCGAATTGGAATTCTTGGTTTTCTGTTTTTTCCGCACCCTTCGGATTTGGGGTTTTGTTTTGGTCCCCCCCTATTAGCCTAGGGGGGCAGCCTTCGGCGGTTGCCGCAGCCCCGCCGTCCGCTGACGCGTCCGCCATGTCCGCGGACACCGCCACGGCTTTATCTTCCAAGGCTTTCACGGTTACATTCCTTGTCCAACAGTTCTTTTACAAACAATCTGCCGTATTCATACGCTTCGTTTTCGGTTTTTTGTTTCAAAGTCGGATTGCGGATAGGGAAACAAACTGTTTTGATGCATTGGGATTCGTTGTCTTTATCCCTGAACACTTTCAAGATGTATGCTTTTGGGAAAGATACGGGTTCGGGATTGACGGTATAGAAAATAAACATGATTAAGCCCCTTCACTGGCTAGAGTTAAGGGGCTTTACAAGAATTAAAAATATGCGCCCCTGATGGAGCGCAATATATAAGGTCGTCTGAAA
>JUNU01000257.1 GCA_001067655.1 Neisseria lactamica | reverse complement strand
TTTGAGCTAAGGCGAGGCAACGCCGTACTGGTTTAAAGTTAATCCACTATAACCATCGGATTTTAATGATAATTGGAAGATGACTTGCATTGAAGGCGGGGGCGGTTTGTTATATAGTGAAATAAAAAAACAGACCGGATGACGGAATCGGGGCGTCTTGCGTGCTTGATAAAATAACGGTTGGTTGGCATTTGTATCGGCTCGGCTTGGGATGAGGCGTTGGTTTGCGACGGCAGCATCCGCAGGCGGTCTGATATTTCAGAAGATTTTTGTTTCATTTGAGTCTTGGATATTTGTCCTATGACAACAATACAGGCAGATGAGGTGAAGATAATGAATGGTGTAACCAGTGCGCAATTTATTTCCGCAGGCATTCATTTTTATCCCCGATGCGGCTACAAGCGGCTGTCGGAGCAGGCGATTGCGGAGCATTTGAATTCGAATTTGGAAACGTTCAACAGGATGTTTGCCGACAAAGACGAATTTGTGAAGGCGATGTTGATCGAATACAGCAATCGGGCTTTGGGGCGGGTGTCGTTCGATTTTGCCCAAAACATCGAAGATACGGAGCGGCTGTATCAGATTGTCTGGCGGCTGGCGGTAACGATACGCGAGCATTTGGCGTGGATACACAGGATGCTGCTGGACAGCGAAGAAGGTGTGGATTTGATTACCAAGGCGTTGAAAAAGCAGCATAAGATGCTTGCCTACGGGATGATCCGGCATATCAGGGCGTGCGACGGCAGGGAGGGTGTGTCGGAATTGGAATTGTTGAATCAGTTTGAGTTTCTCAACGGCGCGGTCATCTCGCCGATGATTATGAACACGCGTTATCGGATGCTCGGGATACTGACTGATGAGATGAACGGGCGGCATGAGGATTTGCTGACCGATTCGTCCATCCACCAAAGGATAGATTGGGCGTTTGCCGCGCTGTTTCCGCATTACCGCTCTAAGGCGCGTCCGTTTTGACGATTAAGGTGTAACGCAACATGAAAAAAGCTGTTATTGCTTCTCTTGCCTTCGCGCTGGCTGCGGGCGGCGTGTGGTATGTCCTTCAAAACCAGAAAGAAACCCTGCCTGCATGGATTGCGCAATCCAACGGGCGGCTGGAGCTGAACCGCATCGATGTCGCCAGCCTGTATCCGGGGCGGGTGAAGGCGGTTTTGGTGGAAGAGGGCGCAGATGTAAAAGAGGGCGATATTTTGGCGGAACTGTCGTCTGAAACCAGCAGCAGCCGTTTGGAAGAGGCGAGGGCGGCGGAATTACGACAAGAGGAGGCTGTCGGACGGGCAAAAGCCGCCGAAACGCAGATGAAACAGACGGTTGCGCGCGCGCAGGCGAATGTGGACGCGAACAGGCAGCAGCTGCGCGTGGCGAAGATGGAGCTGGACAATGCGCGCAAATTGCTTGCCGACCAGCTGGTGTCGCAATCGGAAGTCACCAAACGTCAGGCGGATTATGAACGCGCTGTTGCGGCGGTCAAAGCGGCAGAAGCGGCGCGGGATGAGGCGCGGGCGACGGTAGCGCAAAGTGCCGCTGCGCAAGCCGAAGCGCGCGCCGGTGTGGAACAGGCGAGGGCGGTAGTCAAAGCGGCCACGTCTGCCAACGATGATATGAATATCCGCGCGCCGATAGCGGGCAGGGTGGAATACACCATCGCGGAAGCGGGCAACGTGGTCGCGGCGGGTTCGAAAGTGGTCAGCCTGCTGGATCCTGCCGATGTTTCGATGAATATTTTTCTGCCGACCGACAGCATAAGTCGTCTGAAAGTCAATGATGAGGCGCGTATCCGTTTGGACGGCATTGATGCGGTGTTCCCCGCCAAAATCAAATTCATCGCGACGGACGCGCAGTTTACGCCGAAGTCGGTGGAAACGGTCGATGAACGCGCGAAGCTGATGTTTAAAGTGAAATTGCAAGTGCCGCGTGAGACGGCGGTGAAATACAACCGTCTGCTGAAAGGCGGACTGACGGGCAACGGTTTTGTGAAAACCGACGACAAAGGGGCATGGCCCGCCGAGCTGGCGGTGAGGTTGCCGAATTAGCATCTGACGGATTCGGAAGGCCTTGATATGAAAACAAAGGTTTATGGCTAAAAGAGGTCGTCTGAAAACGGGATTTTGCTTTTCAGACGACCTCTTTCCCTTTAAGCATCACCACTATAAAAAGAACACATATCTGGAAGCGCAGACCAACGCGTTTCTATCAAATCAGGACAAACAAAATGAAAACCAAAGCATGGCGCATTGAAGAAGGTGCGCCTTATCCGATGGGCGTGTCGCTGACCGAGGAAGGGGCGAATTTTGCGCTGTTTTCCATCCATGCCGAAAAAGTCGAGCTGTGTCTCTTTGACAAGGGAAAGGAAACTCGTTTGGAAATGCCTTCGCGGCGCGGGTCGGTGTTTTACGGCTTTGTGCCGGAGGTCGAGGCAGGGCAGCGGTATGGTTTTCGTGTTTACGGACGCGCTGATGCGCCGAGCGGCTCGTGTTTCAATCCGAACAAATTGTTGATTGACCCGTATTCAAAAAAAATCGACGGTAAGCCGAGTTATCGGGATGATGAGGAAATGGCGTGGTTTCGTCCGGAAGACGGACGGGACAATGCGGCGATGGCGCCCAAAAGCGTGGTGGTGGGCGATGATGGGTTTGATTGGAGCGACGACCGCCGTCCGAACCATCCGTGGGGTAGGACAATAGTGTATGAAGCCCATGTGAAAGGATTTACCAAGCAGTTCCCCGATTTGGAACACGCGGGAACGTATCAAGCGCTGACCGATCCGCGCGTGATTGATTATTTGAAAAATTTGGGCGTGACCGCCGTCGAGCTGCTGCCGGTACACCAGCATTTGGACGAATACCACCTGCAAAAAATGGGCTTGAGCAATTATTGGGGCTACAACACTTATTCTCATTTTGCCGTCGAGCCGTCTTATGCCGCAGATGCCGAACGCGCTGCGGAGGAGTTCAAACAAGCCGTCAAAACCTTGCACCAAGCAGGTTTGGAAGTGATTTTGGATGTCGTGTACAACCATACCGCCGAGCAGGATGAAAAAGGCCCGATGCTGTGTCAGCGCGGTATAGACAATGCTTTGTGGTATTGGATGAAGCCTGACGGCAGCTATGAAAATTGGTCGGGCTGCGGCAATACGCTGAACATCGTTCGCCGCGACGTAACCCGTTGGGCGGCGGACAGCCTGCGCTATTGGGCGGAGGAGTTTCATGTGGACGGTTTCCGCTTCGACTTGGGAACGGTATTGGGGCGCGAACCCGATTTTCAGGCTTACGGACGCTTTTTCCAAGTGGTGTACCAAGACCCCGTGTTGGCACGCTGCAAATTGATTGTCGAAGCGTGGGACATCGGCGAGGGCGGCTATCACTTGGGCAATTTTCCGCAGCCTTTTGCTGAGTGGAACGGACGTTTCCGCGACGATATGCGTGCGTTTTGGGTGTGGGAAAGCGGCAATTTGGGTGCGTTTGCCGAACGTCTGGCAGGGTCGTCTGATATTTTCAACCACAGCGGTCGCCATCCTTCTGCCAGCATCAATTTCATCACCGCGCATGACGGCTTCACACTGCACGATTTGGTCAGTTACAACGAAAAACACAACCATGCCAACGGCGAAGACAACCGCGACGGGCATAACGAAAACATCAGCTACAACCACGGCATCGAAGGCAAAACCGAAGATGAGGCGGTTTTGGAAGACCGCTCCTACACCGCCAAAGCCTTGCTTGCCTCGCTGTTCCTTGCCAACGGCACGCCGATGTTGCTGGCGGGCGACGAGTTCGGCAACAGCCAACAGGGCAACAACAACAGCTATTGTCAGGACAACCCGATTACTTGGCTGGATTGGCAGCAGGCGGACGAAGCATTGCAAGGCTATACGCGCGATTTAATCCGCCTGCGCCAAGAAATTAAATTACTGGGCGATGACGTCTGGTGGGAAAAAGAGCGCGTTGGCTGGCTCAATGCAGAAGGCGAACCGATGAGCGAGCTTTGTTGGCACAACCGCGGCGCAAAAGCCATGCAGATCGTTTTGGACGATGAATGGTTGCTGTTGATCAACGCCAAACGTAGTCAACAAATATTTAATCTGCCTCAAGGAAGTTGGCAACTTTCTTGCGTACCATCTGAGAAGTTTAATTACAATACAGATGGCAAACTGACAGTCGAACATATGGGTATTTGGGTTTTGCATCGTACAAACGCATCGCTGGATAAGTAATACTTTTTAGTTAGCGAGATGTTTTTAAATGAAAACCCTGTTATTCATGCTGACTCAGTTATAATGCTGAAGATTAGTAATAAATTTACTTGATTGACTTTGCTTGACGGAAAATAAAGCATTTGGTTTTTCAGACGACCTCAGACCGTCATAAATACACAAACCGATAAATTCCCCCGCTTCATCACCCTATCCTCAACAGAGAAAGGCTATCATGGCTAAGAAAAAACAACCCATTTCAGGTTTTGATTATGTCATGCCGAAACCGGATGCCGAAACCATCCGCAAGTCCATCGTCTATAAATTGATTTTTATTTTGGGCGTCGATCCGAAAGAGGCGACCGAACACCAATGGCTCAACGCCGCCATGCTCGCCGCGCGCGACCTGATTGCCGAAGATTTCCTGCAAACCCGCCGCGCCCACATCGACAACGGCAAACGCATGGTTTACTACCTTTCCATGGAATTTCTGTTGGGACGCGCCTTCGTCAACGCTTTGATTAACGAAGGCGTTTATGCCGAATTTGAAGAGGCGTTCAAACAATTGGGCAAAGAGTTTGCCGATGTCTGCGAACAAGAACAAGACCCCGGCTTGGGCAACGGTGGTTTGGGTCGCTTGGCTGCCTGCTTCCTCGACTCGCTCGCCACCTTGCGTATTCCCGCCATGGGCTACGGCATCCGCTATCAATACGGTATGTTCAAACAAGAAATCGTGGACGGTCAGCAAGTCGAAAAACCCGATTTGTGGCTCGACCAAGATTTGGCATGGCAGATCGGCCGTCCGAACAAACAATATGCCGTCAGCTTCGGCGGACAAGTCATCAATATGGGTGATAAAAAAGAATGGCATCCGAGCGAAGAGATTTCCGCGATGGCATACGATGAAATCATCCCCGGCTACGGCGGCGACGTCGCCAACCCGTTGCGCCTGTGGACGGCACACGCCGGTAACCGTTTCGATTTGGCAGACTTCAACCGCGGCGATTACGCATCCGCCGTCCGTGCGCAAAACAGCGATGAAAACATCTCGCGCGTCCTCTATCCGAACGACTCCACCGACAGCGGCCGCGAACTGCGCCTGAAACAGGAATATTTCCTTGTTTCCGCATCCGTACAAGACATCGTGGCGCGCCACAAATGCCGTTTCCCCAGCATCAAAAACCTTGCCGACAAAGTCGCCATCCACCTGAACGATACCCACCCCGTGCTGGCGATTCCCGAGCTGATGCGCATCCTGATTGACGAAGAAGGCATCGCGTGGACCGAAGCATGGAATATGTGCTGCAAGATTTTCTCTTACACCAACCACACCCTGATGAGCGAAGCCTTGGAAACTTGGCCGGTCGATTTGATGGGCCGCCTGCTGCCGCGCCATTTGGACATCATCTTTGAAATCAACGCCTACTTCCTGAACGCCCTGCGCGCCATCGGCAACTTCGACGACGACTTCGTCCGCCGCGTGTCCATCATCGATGAGAACAACGGCCGCCGTGTCCGCATGGCATGGCTGGCAGTCATCGGTTCGCACAAAGTCAACGGCGTGGCGAAAATCCACTCCGACCTGATGACGACTTCCATCTTCGCCGACTTTGCCAAAGTGTTCCCCGAACGCTTCACCAACGTAACCAACGGCGTAACCCCGCGCCGCTGGATCAACATTGCTAATCCCGAACTGACCCGCTTCCTCGACAAACATTTGGGCGAACAAGACTGGCGTCTGCATTTGGACAATCTGACCAAGCTCAACGAAAAAGTTGACGATGCAAGCGTACAGGCGGAATTCGGCGCAGTGAAAAAAGCCGCCAAAGAACGCCTCGCCAAATACATCGAAACCGAATTGGGCATCAAGGTCAACACAGACGCGCTGTTTGACATTCAAATCAAACGCATCCACGAATACAAACGCCAAGCGTTGAACGTGATGCACATCGTCGACCGCTACAACAAAATCCTGGAAAACCCGGATTTCGACTGGCAGCCGCGCGTCTTCATCTTTGCCGGTAAAGCCGCATCCGCCTACTACATGGCGAAAAAAATCATCCGCCTGATTAACGACGTAGCGAAAACCATCAACAACGACGAACGCATTCGCGACCTGATTAAAGTCGTCTATATCCCGAATTACAGCGTCAGCCTCGCCCAAATCATCATCCCCGCCGCCGATTTGCACGAACAAATCTCATTGGCAGGCACAGAGGCATCCGGCACCAGCAACATGAAGTTCGCCCTCAATGGTGCGCTCTGTATGGGTACGCTGGACGGCGCGAACGTTGAAATTCTGGAAAAAGTCGGAGCGGACAACTGCTTTATCTTCGGCAACACCGTTGAACAAGTGGAAGAACTCCGCCGCAACGGCTACGACCCGCTGGGCTACATCGAACGCGATCACGACCTGCGCCGCGTCGTCAACCAAATCAGCAGCGGCACGTTCTCCCCCGAAGAGCCGAACCGCTACAACGACGTCCTGCAACCTTACGGCGATTTCTATCAACTGATGGCGGATTTCCGCAGCTACATCGACACGCAATACAAAGCGGACGAACACTACCGCAATGTTGCCGCATGGCGTAGATCCGCGTTGATCAACATCGCCAATATGGGCTTCTTCTCGTCCGACCGATCCATCGCCGACTACTGCCGCGATATTTGGTACATCAAGCCGCTGACTTTGAAAGAGTTGCCTAAACACCAATTAGTTTGATATGAATGAAGCAGTAAACGAAACAGCCGATACAGGAAAGTATCGGCTGTTTTTGCTTGTATGGCTTAGTTTAAGGAGAATACTGTAAGAAGGGTCGTCTGAAAACCATTTTCCTTGGTTTTCAGACGACCTCTGTTCTCTTTATATCAAGGCAATTCGGGGCAATCAGATATATTGAACCGAAATAATGTCGTATTCGCGTACGCCGCCGGGGGCCTGTACTTCGGCGACATCGCCTTCCTCTTTGCCGATTAGGGCGCGGGCAATGGGGGAGCCGACGTAGATTTTGCCTTCTTTAATGTCCGCTTCGTCTTCGCCGACGATTTGATAGGTAACGTGTTCTTCGGTTTCCAAATCTTCCAGCGTTACGGTCGTCCCGAAGACGATTTTGCCTTCTGCGTGGATTTCAGCGGGATTGATGATGTGCGCCATGGACAATTTGTGTTCCAACTCGGAAATTCGGCCTTCGATGAAGCCTTGTTTTTCTTTGGCGGCTTCATATTCGGCATTTTCAGACAGGTCGCCGTGTGAACGCGCTTCGGCGATGGCTTCGATGATTTCGGGACGGGCGACGCTTTTGAGGCGTTGCAATTCTTGTTTGAGTAATTCTGCGCCGCGTACGGTCAATGGAATTTTTTGCATGGTTTGTCGTCTCCGCAAAAGCATTTGGACTGCTTTTGCCTGGTAAATACGCGGTAAATATAATCCGCAAAATAAAAATACAAGCCGCCTAAATCTCGGCGGCTTGTCTGTATAAGAATGAATGGCGGTATTGTACCAAAATCAGGGGAAACTGCAACGACAATAGGCTTTTTTGCCGTGCCTGTGTGGCTTTAGTCCAAATGTTCGCTGCTTTGTGCCAAAACGGTACGGTTGCCGTTGGTTTCGGCAGGCGAAACGATGCCGTCTGCTTCCATTTGGTCAATCAGGCGGGCGGCGCGGTTGTAGCCGATGCGTAATTGACGCTGGATGCCCGAGATGCTGGCTTTACGCGTTTTTAGAACGACGGAGACAGCCTCGTCATACATCGGGTCAACTTCGCTGTCGCTACTGCGGCTGATGCCCGGCAGATCGTCGGTTGTGCCGCTCATCAGAATATCGTCGATGTAATCCGGCTCGCCGAATTGTTTCAGATATTCGACTACGCGGTGTACTTCGTCGTCTGAAGCGAACGCACCGTGTACACGTTGCGGATAGCCTGTTCCCGGTGGCAGGAACAGCATATCGCCTTGTCCGAGCAGGTTTTCCGCACCCATTTGATCGAGAATCGTGCGGCTGTCGATTTTGCTGGATACTTGGAACGCGATGCGTGTCGGAATGTTGGCTTTGATCAGGCCTGTGATGACATCGACGCTGGGACGTTGTGTGGCAAGGATCAAATGGATACCTGCCGCGCGGGCTTTTTGGGCGAGACGGGCAATCAGTTCTTCGATTTTCTTGCCTGCGGTCATCATCAGGTCGGCAAATTCGTCAACCACGACGACGATGAACGGCAGTTTTTCCAAAGGTTCGGGATTGTCGGGCGTCAGGCTGAACGGGTTGGCGATTTTTATGCCTTTTGCGGCAGCTTCCATGATTTTTTGATTGAAGCCTGCAAGGTTACGAACGCCTACATGACTCATCAGACGGTAGCGTTTTTCCATTTCGTTGACGCACCAGTTGAGCGCGTTGGCCGCCAGCTTCATATCGGTAACGACAGGTGCGAGCAGGTGCGGAATGCCTTCGTAAATGCTCAATTCCAGCATTTTCGGGTCGATCATAATCATGCGCACGTCTTCAGGCGTCGCTTTGAAGAGCATAGATAAAATCATGGCATTAACGCCAACCGATTTACCCGAACCGGTCGTACCTGCCACCAGTAAATGCGGCGCTTTGCCCAAGTCGGTAACGACAGGCTGACCGGTAATATCTTGACCAAGCGCGAGCGTAAGCTTGGATTTGGATTCGGCAAACGCAGGCGAATTGAAAATTTCGCTCAGGCGTATCATTTGGCGTTTCGGGTTCGGCAGCTCCAAGCCCATGCAGGTTTTGCCGGGTATGGTTTCGACGACGCGGATAGAGGCAACACCGAGCGAACGGGCAAGGTCTTTTTCAAGGTTTATGACCGAATTGCCGCGCACGCCGACATCAGGTTCGATTTCGTAACGCGTAATCACCGGACCGGAATAAGAGTCCACAACTTTAACTTTGACCTTGAATTCCGCCAGCTTTTCTTCGATGGTGATACTGTTGTTTAACAATTCTTCTTCGGTCTGCGTGGCAGCCGGGTCGAATTGGGGCGGAAGGAGCAAGTCTGTGGTTGGCAGTGGGTACTTCAGGTCATCTGAAAAATTGTGAAACGCCCCGGTCTCTTCTTCTGAATCTGCATCAACATCATCGGCAGCATAACCCGTCGCAAGATCGGCATGATGTATCGGCTGATGATGTTCAAAGGCAGAAATTTCCGCATCTTCCGTATGGGCGGATTCGGTTTCAGCATTTCTCTGTACATTTCCGTTTGCGACTTCATCCTCAGTTTCGGATTCACTGATTAAGTAATCATGAATCGAGCGGACAGGATTATCGCTGACATGCGCATTGACTTCAGAATGGAAAGCAGGGATTTCCCAAGCGGGGCGCGCTACCGGAGGATCGACGATTTCCGGCGCAACAGTTGGCGGCGTAAAGCTCGGCGGCGTCGGGATATCGATTGGCGTCGGGGTAACGGTCGGTACTTCGGGCGGCTCGACTACGGTTGCGGTAGGGGCGGGCTGTCTTGAAATATAGACTGCTTTTTCTTTTGACGGAGCGACAGGTTTGGTGCGAAGGGTTTTAGGCGGGAACAGCGGTTTGCGTACAACCGAAGGCGCAACCGTTTGCTCAGGCTGCGGATTGGTTTCCTCCGACAATTTCATCTGTGCGGCAGCAGATTGCTGCTTGCGCGCCAGTTTTTCTGCCGCCGCTTCAGCATGGCGGGCCGTCCGTCGGCGGCTTGCAGGAATCAGGTTTGCCAGAATTTCATCGTTTTGGATGATTTGCGGCTGGAAGTCGCGTACAGGCGCAACGGCCGCGGCAAGGCGTTGGCGGGCTGCCGTACTTCGTGCCAATGTGTTTCGGATGTCGGTCACATCAATCTCTGCTCGGCTATCCAGATTGTCAACGGCAGGCAAAATGGCTTCGCGTTCCGCCGTGCGCAGCGCGGTTTGCACGGTTTCGATATGCGGCGCACTGGCTTTGGGAATTTGAATGCCGTTGACGCCCGCCATGACGCGCTCGCGGGTTCGGCGCAATACGGGATCGTTGAAATCGATAATCTGCAAACCTTTCATCGGTGTAACCGAGGCACGGATGAGCTGAATTGCCTCTTCATCGTCATTCCAATCCTCAACAGGATGGCTTACGGTCTGCTGTTCTTCCCATTCCTGCAATGCCGCTTCATTGAGTGAACGGGTTGCTTCTTCCAGAGTAATTTCTTCAAAGCCTTCGTCTTTAACGATACGGGGAATATATTCAGGCTCTTCGGTTTCAACGAAAGGAACGATATATGGTGCATCTTTTCTTAAGGATGCGTGGTGTTGGCGGGGGTCGGATAATTGAACAGACTCTGCAGACGGATTTTCAGACGACCCTTCGATATCGGCATCTTGATGATATTCGTGTTTTGCTTCTTGGCTTTCAAAGAAATCCGCTATATCAGACATACCGGCTTCAGTTTCTTCATTTTCGGTGTTTACCGGTTGTTCTGTTAATTGCTCTTGCTGCGGAGTGTAACGCGCCGCCATCAGGCGCAGACGTGCGATGGTTTTTCCGTATGCCGCTTTGGCATCTTCCGAAAATTGATGTGGAGAATCAGCATCCTGATCGTGAGGAATATATGTGCCCTCTTGCAAGCCGTGCTCTAAGCGCGCCAATTCGTGCTGCCAGTCGCGTTCTTGTTTTCTGTGCAGCCAAAATACGCCGCAAATGGCACACAATAAAATGATAATCAGCACTGTCCAAAACATTCGCTGTTTCCCTTGAAATAAACGGCAAAGGTCGTTATTTTAGCGTGTTTCAGCACTAAACAAAACAAGTCCGCCGCGAATTTCGTCTGCGGAGTATAATGCAGGTCGTCTGAATATTTACCCTCGGTCTGGTTTCGTATGAATTTTCAAGCCGCATGGTTTTCCAGTTCGATTTTAATCGCCGCTTGGCTGCTGTTGTCCATTCTGCTTCTCGCTTGCGCGCGTCCGGCATGGCAATCCATGCAGAAGCACCATTCCGCCTTCATCCTCTCCGCCCTGATACTGACGACCGCATGGTGCCTGAATGCAATGACTGACGAAGGGCAGCTCGCGCAAATGAGCTACCACCTGCTTGCCATGAATTTGGTTGCCTTAATGATTGGCGCACCCGCTGCATTATGGCTGGGTTCGGCTTTGCTTCTTCCTTATCTTTTATTGTTCAACGGCGGCGACGGATACGCCTATCCCGTCAACGCCCTCGCCTTGCTCTTGCCGCCGCTTATTGTTAATCAGCTCTCTTGCCGCTTGGTCAACCGTCTTCCCGCGAATATTTTTATCTTCATTTTTGTCAATGGCTTCATTGCGTCCGCCGTAGGCATGATGCTGACCGGACTGGTACTGGTCAGCGTTTTGGATATCAGTCATGCCTTCCCAACCTCCGTACTTTGGACCACCGCCTTTCCTATTTTCATCCTGATCGCCTGGGCGGAGGCCTTCCTCAGCGGAATCACTACCGCCATTTTTATCGCACTCAGACCGCAATGGATTAATACTTTTGACGACAACCGATATTTGAAATCCAGCAATAAAATTTGGTAAACGGTAAAAGGTCGGTAGTACATGGGGAATTGATATTCCAAGTTATTGATAAACCATTAGCTATTTCGGAAACGTATTTGTACACTAAGTTATAGACCGCAATGAGGTCATAATGATGGATATAACATCTTTCTTAAAAACGGGCAGATTTAAAGATTTATTTGTTGGTATGTCGTATAGTGACTTTCACAAGCATAAACGGTTTAAAAAGCTGACTAAATGGTTATACGATGACAGTAACGTAGAAGGTGGTTTTTCCATTTTTTGGAAAGGCTTGGAGGTTGGTTTTGCGGATGATATCGTTTATTCATTGTCAATAGACCCTTGTTTTAAAAGAGTAACCATTGCAAAGCAATATAAAATTAATAGAAAATTAACTATTGAGAAATTTATAAAATATTTGTTTCTTGCTGATATTGGATGGCAGTTTGTGTATAGAGACGAGTGGGAACATGAGTGTGAAATAAAAACCGAAGGTGGCGTTTCTATTGTCTTTTCATTTGATTTGAAAGGGGTAGGAATTTCTAAATTTTCTATTTCATGGGAAGAGGGAATATAAGGCTATACTCCAAAATCGCCCTCTACTTGAAATTAAAAAAACAAACAGTGAGTAAGTTATGGAAACCTTTTTTAACTATGTTATATCTCTAGCAGTATCATCATCCAGTTTGCCTTATATTTCAAACTATTATTACGACTCGCAATATGAATGGTTAAAAATATCCATATCTAAAAACAATACTACAAAAGTGTGCGGAAATATCGATATAAGCAAAACCAATCTGCAATATAAACTGCTTTGCGGAAAAGAAAATGGAAAGGGGCTGATTCCATTGGATAAAATAAAATTTCATTACGGAAAGAGCATCTTTTCTGCACAAAGTACCACAAGTGGAAAAGTGCTTTTTTCTGTTTCCTGCACGCAAGAACAATGTAGAGATATAGAAAAATATATTGAGAAGTAATAAGGCTTGAATACATTTTCAAACTCTTTAGGTCGTCTGAAAACCAATTTTCAGACGACCTTTTATCTGAAATACGTATATCATCAAACCATCTTCAAATATCGTCGTTTATGAATGATTTTTCTCTTTCTTACTCAAAAAACTCATGTTAAGCGGAGTAAAGCCCATGCAGAAGCATGGTACAATATTGTCAACAATTTAAGGCGTTTTCCTTGCGGAGAACGCTGTTTTTCATTAGACATCAAGAGGCTTTTATGAAATTTTTAGACCGTGAGGCGACGATTGCCAAGCCGGGTTTTAACCGTTGGCTGGTGCCGCCTGCCGCTTTGGCGGTGCATCTTGCCATCGGGCAGATTTATGCGTATTCCGTGTTTAACGCGCCGTTGACCAAGCTTATCGGCATTACCGAATCCGCAGCCGGGGATTGGAAGCTGACGACTGTGGGCTGGATTTTCAGTATCGCGCTGGCTATGCTGGGAGCGTCTGCCGCTTTGTTCGGCACTTGGATGGAGCGCGTTGGACCGCGCAAGGCGATGTTTGTTGCGGCGTGCTGTTTCAGCTTGGGTTTTTTTGTGTCGGCACTCGGCGTCAGTACGCATAATCTGTTTCTTCTGTATTTAGGCAACGGCGTGATCGGCGGCATCGGCTTGGGGCTGGGCTATATCGGCCCTGTGTCCACTTTAATGAAGTGGTTTCCCGACAAACCGGGTATGGCGACGGGTTTGGCGATCATGGGGTTTGGCGGCGGTGCGATGCTTGCCTCGCCGTTGTCCGTATCATTGATGAATGCGTTTTCAGACGACGTTTCGGTCGGAGTTGCCTCGACTTTTGTCGTGTTGGGGCTGTTTTACCTTGTGTTGATGATGTTCGGCGCATTCACCATCCGCGTGCCGGCGGAGGGGTGGAAGCCTGAAGGCTATGTCGAAGGCTATGTCGCGCCGAAAGTGAAAAACAAGCTGGTCAGCAGCAATCATGTCAATGTTTCCCAAGCGATGAAAACGCCGCAATTTTGGCTGTTGTTTTGGGTGTTGTGCCTGAACGTGACTGCCGGTATCGGCGTTTTGGGGCAGGCTTCGGTCATGATTCAGGAGTTGTTTTCAGAAGCGTCGGTCGGCAAACAAGCGGCAGTCAGCGCGGGGGCGGCGGCAGGTTTCGTCAGCCTTTTGAGCCTGTTCAATATGGGCGGACGGTTTTTGTGGTCCAGCGTTTCCGACAGAATCGGACGTAAAAATACCTACACCATCTTTTTCGTACTCGGCTCGCTGCTGTATTTTGCCGTTCCGTCCATTGGTGAGAGTGGAAACAAGGCTTTGTTTATTATCGGATTCTGCGTCATCATTTCCATGTATGGCGGCGGTTTTGCCGCAATTCCGGCTTACTTGAAAGACTTGTTCGGCACTTATCAGGTCGGCGCGATTCATGGGCGTATTTTGCTGGCTTGGTCAACCGCTGCCGTGATCGGTCCGGTCTTGGTGAACTACATCCGCCAAAGCCAAATCGACAGCGGTGTTCCCGCCGCGCAGGCATACAGTGTAACCATGTATATCATGGCAGGATTGTTGATTGTCGGTTTGCTGTGCAACCTTGCCGTCAGATCGGTTCATGAAAAACACCACGAAACCGACATCAAAACAGCGGCGCACAGCGGCAATCCCGATGACGAAACTGCTGTTTCCGATGCCTACTTGTTGCAGGAAAAAGTCGCGGCAGGCGGTTTTTCGGTTTGGTGGCGTTGGACTTTGGTCGGCGTCCCGCTGGCTTACGGCGTGGTGATGGTGTTCGTTAAGGCATTGGGGTTGTTCCGTTAGGCTTTCGGATGCCGACGTTAGGTCGTCTGAAATGCAGATATGGGTTTTCAGACGACCTCTGAGCGGAAAGACCGGCTTTTATAGTGGATTAACTCTAAATCAGGACAAGGCGACGAAGCCGCAGACAGTACAGATAGTACGGAACCG
>JUNU01000256.1 GCA_001067655.1 Neisseria lactamica | reverse complement strand
GTACTGTCTGCAGCTTCGTCGCCTTGTCCTGATTTAAATTTAATCCACTATATAAAGATAGAGGGGTGCGCATAATTGTCGATATAAGACGGCGGGTATAAAGCAAAACTAAAAACTATTTTCAGAAGGGTAGTCGCGTTATAGAGAAAGTTGGGCGAGGGCAAACTGAAGTGGAAATATCTGTGCAGAAATGGCGGCTCATGGCTTGGCTTATTTGTATTAGAGCCCACGACGATCCAGCATATCTGCGGTTTGCCGTCTTGTGTTCGCTTGACTGTTTTCTCTATGCTTGATTTGCATCGTTGTAAAAAAGGTCGTCTGAAACCGAATACATTGGTTTCAGACGACCTTTCATTTTGGTGTCGTGTTTAAGCAGATTGTTCTTTTTTATCTCCGTTCCAAGGCGCAACTTTAAACAGCAGCAGCATACCCGGAATCCCCAACATGAAACACAGCCAGAAGAAGTTGACATAGCCCATCTTTTCAATCAGAAAACCTGCTGACGCGTTCATAAACGTGCGCGGGACGGCGGATAGGCTGGTAAACAGGGCAAGCTGGGTAGCGGTAAAGGCTGGATTGGTTTCGCGCGCCATGTAGGCTACAAAGCAGGCGGTACCCAAGCCGACGCCGAATGCCTCCGCGCCGATAATGCCAGCGAGCATTGTTTTTTCGGTCAGGGTAATGGTGTCGAATTTGCCGAAACTTGCCAACCAAGCGAAGCCCAAGATGGTAACGAGCTGTACGACACCAAAGAGCCAAAGGGCTTTGTTGACACCGAGTTTCAGCATCCAAACGCCGCCAAGTATGCCGGCGATGACTGCGGGCCAGAGACCGGCGTTTTTGGCAATCAGACCGATGTCGGTTTTGCTGAAACCCATGTCGAGATAAAACGGAGTGGCCAGTGCGGTGGCCATGCTGTCGCCAAGTTTGTACAGGAAGATGAATAGCAGCACCAAGATGGCTTGTTGTGTTCCTTTGCGCGAGAAAAACTCTTGAAATGGTTCAACCACGGTCTGGGTCAGTGTTCTCGGTGCAGTGGGCGGCATATCGGGCTCTTGGGCGAGAAGCAGCGTCATCAATAGACCGGGCAGCATGAATAGGGAGGTAATGAGGAAGACGCTGTTCCACGGCATTATGTCAGCCAAAATCAGGCTCAACGAGCCAGGGACGAGAGCGGCGATACGGTAGGCGTTGACGTGGATAGAGTTGCCTAGGCCCAGTTCTTGGTCCGACAGGATTTCTCGGCGGAAAGCGTCCAGTACGATATCCTGACTGGCGGAAAAAAAGGCGACGACGACGGAGAGACCGATGATGATGGGCAGGTGTTGGTGCGGATTAAGGAAGGCGTAGGCGGCAAGGGTTAGCAGTAAACCGATTTGCGTAACCAGCATCCAACCGCGACGACGACCGAGAAAGGGTGGGTGTACGGCGTCCATTACGGGCGACCAAATGAATTTCCAAGTAAAAGGCAGACCGATTAAAGACATCAGGCCGATGGTTTTCAGGTCGATATTTTCGGTGCGCAGCCAAGCAGGAATCAGGTTAATCAGGAAATAAAGCGGCAGCCCCGATGTGAAGCCTGTAAAAATACAAATCAGCATATTGCGCGAAAAAATCCGCTGCATAGTGCTTGGTTGGGAGTCAGTCATAATGGATGAGCAGTACAAAAAGAAAGGCACATTGTAACAAATCCTGCGAAGCAGGGCGGCATTGCCTACTGTAAGGGTTTAAAAACAAATGAGAGGGCATGAATTGCCGCAATGTGTGTCAAAGAGCTGCTTGGTATCTGGATGGGGTCGTCTGAAAATTTAGATTCCGTCAGTAAGAGACAAGCGGCAATATAGTGCCGACTATTCATTTATAGTGGATTAACTTTAAACCAGTACGGCGTTGCCTCGCCTTAGCTCAAA
>JUNU01000255.1 GCA_001067655.1 Neisseria lactamica | reverse complement strand
CCTCCACCGATTCCTCCCTGCCGCTGTCTTCCTACCTCAACCAGCGCGCAGCGTTTGAAATCCGTCTGCAGGAAGCCGTATTGTCCGAAGTCGCCGCCGCCTTCGCAGCCGGTTCGGACGAGTCTCCGGCGAAACAATGGCAGGGCATCGTGACTTCGTGTGAGAAGTTGTCGGTATCCAAGGATGAAACCGTTTACCGCTTTGTTTTAGAGCCGCGTTTCGCGGCTTTAAAACATTTCCAATCTTCCCGACTGTTTCAAAACCAAACCGTCCCCGATATCGTTGCCGCCGTCTTCAAGCACCACGGTTTCTCCGGCGTCGACTACCGTTTCCAAAAAAGCCGCAGCTACACCGTCCGCGAGTATGTGACC
>JUNU01000254.1 GCA_001067655.1 Neisseria lactamica | reverse complement strand
GGAGGAGATTCTGATTACCTGCAAGGGGGCGTATATCAAGCTGGCGAACGGGGAGGTGGAGATCGGGAGTCCGAAGTTGGTTAGGGTTAAGGCGCCGATGGAGGTGACGGGGCCTAAAATGGAATATTTTAGTCTTCCCATATTCCAAAATCCTTACCATAGAAAATTTCAGTTTAGAGATGAAAAAGGAGAACCTTTAGCATTCATACGATACATGGCGCGTTTGAAGGATGGCAATATTTCTTTCGGTCAAACAGATTCCGAAGGAATGACTGAAATCTTTTATACAGAAAAGGCTGAAGATATTTCAATTCATCTTATTGAAATTCGATAAATTTTAATAACACAAGGAAAATAAAAATTATGATTAAAGAGAATCGTTATATTCGTATCAAAATAAAACTACCTTTTAGTATTGCACATCCTAATCTACTGACATTCTCCCTCAGAGTTCGAGATGATACTGACGGAGTAGATATTTGGAATATGAAAAATATACAGTTTTTATATAAGGGAAAAATGGTAGTAGGTACTGGTGCATATAATATTAGAACTATTCCAAATCATCAGCATACGGCTTATTTAGAAGTTTTTTATAATGGTAAAAGTTTTCTTAAAACCAATCAGAGAGTTTTATATAAAACACAAAAAGAATCTTGGGATTTCGAATTAGGCTCTACAACAGCACAAACAGTATCGATGGAAAGTAAGGCAGAATATGAAAAAAAATTTGGCTTTAAAAGTAGAAAACTTCATCAAGATGAAATAAATATGCTAAAAGAAATTTTTACAAATCCAAAATATCCATTGGATTTTAATAAAATAAATATCCGTAGGAATAAATTTTTTGGTATTGATAATGCCATTACTCCTTTTGGAGATATTAATTTTCCACCACCGCCAGAAGATAACCGTTATATGAAAGATGGAGTTTACCATCATTATTACATGGAGAACTTTACTAAACGAGAAGGCAATATACCAGCAAATCCCAAAATATTAGTCCATGAAGTAGTACATGCCTGGCAATATCAATATGCTAACATTTTATTTTCAGATAGAGCCCTTGGATGCCAAGTAGCTAAATTTATAACAGGAGATAAGTATGATCCTTATAAATATACATTAGTAGAACCTAATAATTTTCAGAAAAATATACTGGATAATTCATCTATAAGGGGGGGGGTATTATTTTTACATCAGAGGTCATACAACCCTGAGGCTCTTGCAACAATTGTTGAAGATTATTATGATAAATTTTTAAAGAAAAATGCCAAAGGTATTAGAGGGGTAGATGATTTACATAATTCTAAGATTCAAAATGAAATAAGACAGTATCAGGCTATATTAAAAGGTTATGTAATGAAAAAATAGTACGTAAGGAGATAATGAGTGATATACGCTTTTTATGCAAAAGGATTTTATATTTGGGATAGATAGGAAGTAATCGAAATAGAGTACTAAAATGAAGTGATTGAATATAATTTCGTTTGGAAGCTAAATCGGTTCTGTGGAGGTTTGTATAATAAGATTAGTGTTATGCTAGGTTAGTTGTGAAAGAGGATGTAGTAGACAGTAATAGGCAAAGTGATAGTTGTCAGCATGCCCAAACATAGTAGTAAAATTTATACAGGTGTAGTAAGAACACTTAAAATAAAGTCTTTTTAAGAGTTTTTTGAATTCGGAGTCAATAAATTTTATGATAAAAAAAATGAAAGTATATTTCCTTGTTTTATTTGTTTTTATTATTTATATATGCTTATTAAGTGCATTTAAAATTAAAAAGGTAAAAATAACATCAATTACTGATCCCCAATTCATTTACGTAATAATTGATCATGATGATCGAGATATAATATTTGATCTTAGTATAGGTTTTTATGATAATGGAGCAGTATTGGAAGATATAAATATTTATTGTGCAGGTAGTGAGGAAGAAAAAAAATGTTATTCAGAGATAGAAAATGTAATTAATAAAAAATCAGGTATGCAATTTATTGGAAATAATACTTTAATTTTTGATAGAAATAAATATAGGAATGGTACAGTTTCTATTGCTATAAGGACTACTAGTACTAGAAGGGAAAGTAAGTATTATTCTTTTTGCTTTGATAGTAATGATAAATTTATTTATGACGATGAGACTAAGCATGAAAATATTGAATTTTTGGAGGTTTGCAATAGAAATTATCCCTTTTAAAATCTGGAAAACTTTATAAAAAATCCATTTTAGGAAGTTTGAACTAATTGGTATTACTCTATTTTTTCAAATATTTCTACTTTGAATTCAAGTGCAGATAATTTGCTTTTGTCGCAAGATTTACTAATGCAGTACGTTTATTCTAAAATTGATCTTCACATATGTAGCATTAAAGCATTTTGTTAATTCCTGTATCAAGGTCGTCTGAAAGTTTTCAGACGACCTTTTTACTAATGGCGTTCACCTTGTTTGAATGCTTCGGCTGTTGTTATATTTTGAAAATATTTCATCACACATCAAATCTGCTGTAATCTAAAATCGCTATTTGCAAAGCGGCATGGACTAATCATGTCTGCCTTTTCAGACGACCTTTGCTTTGTATCCGTTACAATATCTGTTTTAAACCCTGCCTATCCGTTCCATGAAAACTCTGTTTCGCTCGTTTCCTGCCACTGTTTTGCTTGCGCTGCTGCCTTTGGGCTTCTTGGCGGTGATGGTGGTTGCGCCATTGGTGGCGATGGCGGCTTATGACGGGTCGGCTTGGTCGTTGGTATTGGCTGATGATTATATGCAGCATCGCTTGGTTTGGACGGTGGTTCAGGCGGCGGTCACTTGTGTGCTGGTTTTGCTGCTTGGGATTCCGGTGGGGTGGTCGTTGGCGAGGTTGTCGTTTCGCGGGCGTGAGATGATTTTGCGGCTTCTGATGTTGCCGTTTGTGATGCCGACTTTGGTGGTCGGGGTAGGGGTGTTGGCTTTGTTCGGGGCAAACGGTGTGTTGTGGGTGGGCTGGCAGGATACGCCGTATTTGTTGCTTTACGGTAATGTGTTTTTCAATTTGCCTGTGTTGGTGCGCGCGGCGTATCAGGGATTTTTGCAGGTGCCGCAGGCGAGGCTTCAGTCGGCGCAGACGCTGGGTGCGGGGGCTTGGCAGCGGTTTTGTTTTGTGGAATGGCCGGTGTTGCGCCCTTGGTTGGCGGGCGGGGCTTGTTTGGTATTTTTGTATTGTTTTTCGGGTTTCGGACTGGCTTTGTTGCTCGGCGGCAGCCGTTATACGACGGTCGAGGTGGAGATTTATCAGTTGGTGATGTATGAGCTGGATATGGCTCAGGCGTCGGTTTTGGTGTGGATGGTGTTGGGCGTGACGGCATTGGCGGGGCTGCTGTATGCGTATTTGAGCCGGCAAACGGCTTCTGATAAGGCGGTTCGTGCTTTACTGCCGCATCGTCCGCAATCTTTCGGCGAACGTGTTTTGCTGGGTTTTTCTTTAATGGTCTTGCTGCTGTGTTGTCTGTTGCCTTTGGCGGCGGTGGTTTTTCTGGCGGCGTCGGCAGGCGGGTCTTGGGGCGTGTTGTTGGAACAGGAAACCTTGGCGGCGGGATGGAATACGCTGCGGTTTTCGGGGATGGCGGTTTTGACGGCGGTCGTGCTGGGTGTGATGTATGCGGCGGTTGCGCGACGGGTGGCGTGGGTACGCGGTTTGGTGTTCTTGCCGTTTATGGTTTCGCCTGTCTGCATTGCCGCCGGTATATTGCTGCTTTATCCGCAATGGACGGCATCGCTGCCTTTGTTGGTTGCCACTTATGCGCTGTTGGCGTATCCGTTTGTGGCAAAAGACGTGTTGGCGGCTTGGGACGATTTGCCTGAAGATTATGTATCCGCCGCGCGCGGTATGGGTGCAAATGCTTTTCAGACGACCTTGTATGTGACCGCTCCGTTATTGAAACCCGCTTTGCGACGCGGTTTGACTTTGGCGGCGGCAACCTGTATCGGCGAATTTGCCGCCACGCTGTTTTTGTCGCGCCCCGAATGGCAGACGCTGACCACGTTGATTTATTCGTATCTGGGTAGGGCAGGGGCAGACAATTATGCGCGGGCAATGGTGCTGACGACGGTTTTGATGCTGCTGTCGCTGATGGTGTTTTTACTGTTGGACGAACGTGAAAAAACTTGATACCTGCTTTGGGGTATGTAGTACATTGTAGTTGGCGGATGCGGTATTACCTTGTTTTGATTAAAAGTTAACCCGTCATGATGCTTAGAGAGGTCGTCTGAAAATATTTCAGACGACCTCAAATCCATTTAGATTGTCAGCAATTCCATTCAAAAATATAGTGGATTAACTTTAAACCAGTACGGCGTTGCCTCGCCTTGGCTCAAAGAGAACGATTCTCTAAGGTGCTGAAGCACCAAGT
>JUNU01000253.1 GCA_001067655.1 Neisseria lactamica | reverse complement strand
TGGATTAAATTTAAATCAGGACAAGGCAACGAAGCCGCAGACAGTACAGATAGTGCGGAACCGATTCACTTGGTGCTTCAGCGCCTTAGAGAATCGTTCTCTTTGAGCTAGGCGAGGCAACGCCGTACTGGTTTAAAGTTAATCCACTATAACTGTAAGGGCCATCATGACCGACAAAATCCATCTCTACCACCCGCTCCATACCCTGAAACCTTTTTCAGACGACATCTGGATTGCCGACGGAAAAGTCATACACATGAATTTTCCGCTGGGTATCAAAGTGCCGTTCAGCACCCGCATGACCGTCGTGCGCCTGAACGACGGCGGGCTGTGGTGCCATTCGCCGGTTGAACCCGCGCCCGAACTATTGCGGCAAATCGACGCGCTCGGCGAAGTCCGCCATCTGGTTTCGCCCAACAAAATCCACTACGCCCACATCGCCGCGTGGAAACGGCATTACCCGCAGGCGCTTGCGTGGGCAAGTTCCGGCGTGCGCGAACGGGCGGCATCGCAGCATATTGCCGTTTGTTTCGATGCTGACCTCGGTGCCGCCTCGCCGCCGCAATGGGCGGACGATTTGGCGCAAATGCCGTTTGCGGGCAGCGCAGCGATGGAGGAAACCGTGTTTTTCCACCGCACGAGCCGAACCCTGATACTGGCCGATTTGATTGAAAACTTCGAAACCGCCAAATTTCCCAACCGCTTTTGGGCGGGCGTGATGAAACTGACGGGTATCGCCGACCCCGACGGCAAAGCCCCTGCCGACTGGCGCGCCACCTTCAAAGACAAAACCGCCGCCCGCGCCTGCCTGAAGCAGATGCTGGACTGGCAGCCCGAAAAAATCATACTGGCGCACGGCCGCTGCTACGAAACCGGCGGCACGGACGAACTGCGCCGCGCGTTCAGATGGCTGGATTGACCAAGCTGCGGCTGTTTTGTTGAAAAATATAGTGGATTAGCTTTAAAAAGCCACAGCGGTACGCAAAACCACTATGGCTTCCCATACAACCAAAGGTCGTCTGAAAACATAGTTCTGATAAGAAGGGACGTTTTCAGACGACCTTTTCTGCTGCCAGCAACATTTCCACATTCCGCTCGGTCGCTTCCGCTATCTCTTCGACGGCAACGCCGCGAATTTCAGCGGCGATGGCGGCGATTTGGCGGATGTTGGCGGGCGTGTTGATTTCGTTTTTCAGCATAAACGGGCTGTCGGTTTCCAAGACGAAATCGGTGTCATTTAAGGTTTTGAGGGTTTCGCGTATTTTTCGGGCGTTCGGATTGAGCAACAGCGAACCGATGCCGATTTTAAAACCCAGTTTCGTCAACACGCGTGCTTCTTCCGCGCTGCCGGAGAAAGCATGGACAATCCCGCCTTGGGCAAAGCCTGTCTGTTTGACAGCGGCGGCGATGCCGGCGGTGGCTTTGAGATTATGGATAATCACGCGGCGGCGCAGGGTTTGTGCGATTTCAAGTTGGCGGCTGAAAACTTGGATTTGCCGTTTGCGCTGCTGCGGCGTTTGGGTTTTGTCGTAAAAATCCAAGCCGATTTCGCCGACCCATGCCGCCGGAAGCGCTTGCAATGCTTGTTCCAAAAGCTGGAAATCCGGTTCGGAAACGTCGCCTGAAAACCAAGGATGGATGCCGAGTGCGATATGGATGTTGCCCCAAAGCGGGTTTTCAGACGACCTTTTCGCCAAATCCGCCACGTCCTGCCAATCCTGCGGCCAGGTTGCGGGAACGATAAATCGCCCTACCCCTGCCCCCCGCGCGGCGGTCAGGATATCCGGCAGGTTTTCGCGCAGCTCGGGATCGGCGAGGTGGCAATGGGTGTCGGTGAGGTTCATCAGTTGCACACTAATTTTAGTCTTACCAATTCTTTGTGAACATCTTCCGCGCCCCAGCCTTGCGATACGGCGAGGGTCATGAGCGCGGTGGCAGTTTCGAGGTTGCATTTGCCGCCGTTGATGATGCCCGAATTGCGGAACGCGTTGCCTTGCGCGTAAACGGCGGCGGTTCTGCCTTGTCGGACTTGGCTGATGTTGAGCAGCAGTTTGCCTTGCTGCGTGAAGTCTCGGACGGCGCGGATGAAGCCTTCGTCTGCGGGGGTATTGCCGTGTCCGTAGCTTTGCAGGATAAGGGCGTGGGCGGGAAGCTGTCCGAGTCCGTCCGCGAGCTCTTGGACGGCAAAGCCGGGTATAAGCGTGCGGACGGCGATTTTTGCCTGCGGGTCGGGATAGCGGATTTTGAGGTCGTCTGAAACATCCGCCGCGTCTTGGGACGGGATGCGAAGATTGTGCCAGCCTTGGGTTTCGTCCCATTCGGCGATGGCGCCGAAATGCGGATTGTCGAAGCCTGCGGCGGTTTCGGTGCTGACTTTGCTGCTGCCGACGGCGGGATAAAGTTTGCCGTCAAAGGCAATGACGGTTTGTTTGAGCTTGAGGCTGAAGGCGGCGACGGCGGTGAAGAGGTTGCGCGGGGCATCGCTGTTTTCGGCGGCGTAAGGCCATTGGGAGCCGGTCAGGACAATCGGTTTGCCCAAGCCTCGCAGGGCGAGCGCAAGGAGGTTGGCGGTGTACGCCATGCTGTCTGTGCCGTGCAGTATCAGGATGCCGTCGCAGAAAGGCAGTTTGGCGGCAATGATGTCCAGCCAGTCGCGCCAGTGTTGCAGGGTGACGGAGGAGGAATCAATCAACGGATTGCAGACGTACCACTCGAAGTCGAGGTCGTCTGAAAAGGGGGAAAGGGCTTGGCTGACCAGCGCGGTATCGGGGCGCAGACCTTCGCTGCTTTGGGTCATGCCTATGGTGCCGCCTGTGTAGAGGACGAAGATTTTTTGTTTCATGGACATCATCGGGTCGTCTGAAAATAATGATGCGGCTTATTTAACTATATTTCGGAGAGGCTGGCAATTTGGCGGCGCGGACGGTTTTCAGACGACCTTGAAATGAAAAAGCACCCTGAGGCTGTCGATATTTAATTTTCCAAGTGGATTTTTATAGTGGATTAAATTTAAACCAGTACGGCGTTGCCTCGCCTTGCCGTAC
>JUNU01000024.1 GCA_001067655.1 Neisseria lactamica | reverse complement strand
CTGTACTGTCTGCAGCTTCGTCGCCTTGTCCTGATTTAAATTTAATCCACTATAGTCATTTGATGTGAAAGTATACAGTGTTGTGCCGTCAGGATTCAAAGGGAATGATACTTTGGTTATTAGTGTATTGATTGGTCGTTGATGAGGGGATACGGAATCAATAGGTCGTCTGAAAACGAAGATGGGTTTTCAGACGACCTTGTGTTCAGGCCAATGATTTGAATTGTCGGCGGAAATACAGGAGCGCCGGGTTGTCGGTGTGGGTAGTGGTGATTTCATCGATGCGGACATAAAAGATGAAATGTGTGCCGATTTCGTGTTGATCGATAATGTGGCCGTGTAAATGGGTCAGTGCGCCTTCAACTTCGAGTTGGCCGGTTTGCCCTCTATGCCAAATGTGGTATTCGAAGCGTTCTTCGGGGGAAAGGTTGGTAAGTCCTGCGAAGTGTTCGGCGACGTCTTGCTGATTTTCTGACAGGGTGTTGATACAGAGGTTTCGGTTTGCCTGCAATATGGGAATGATGCCTGCCTGCCGGTTGATACATAACATAACGGTAGGAGGCTCGTCGGTAATTGGCGCTACGGCTGTCATGGTAATGCCGTAACGTCCGGACTGCCCGTCTGTGGTAATGACATGGACACCTGCGGCGCAGGATGCCATAGCATCTCGAAATGGACTCTTGAGTGTGTGTGCGGAATCTGTCATTCAGTTTCTTTTATTTTAGTGACTGCTCAATTTGTGCGAGTTGGAGCAGCAGCTCTTTCAGTTCGAGCATTTTTTCTTTGGATAAAATCTTTTCGATGGCGTCGTAACGTTCGTCTACTTGCGCGCCTATGGTTTCGTACAGTTTTTCGCCTTCTTGAGTCAGTTTCAGGTAAACGCGGCGTTGGTCGTTGGAGGGTTTCAGGCGTACTGCCAAGCCTGCTTTTTCGAGTCGGGTCAGGATGCCGGTCAGGCTGGGGCGTAAGATACAGGCTTGGTTGGCGAGGTCTTGAAAGTCTAATGTGCCGTTTTCTGCCAAAAGACGGATGATGCGCCATTGTTGGTCGGTAATATTGGCTTGGTTCAGAATAGGGCGGAATTGGGTCATCAACGCTTCTCGGGCTTGAATCAGTCCAATATTGATAGATGCATGTTTAGATTGGTTAGGCATTATAAGTCTCCATTGTTATCAAAAATCAAACCGTTGAAGCGTGAGGCAGGTATATAAAAGGTGTTTTTTGATTATAAGCCGTCATTGGGGCGGCAAGGATATATAGGAACAAAAGCATCATTGTTTGGGTATGTTGGGAATACGCTAAACAGTTTGTTTTGATAATAATGTTCCCAAGTTTTCTTATAATCCTATCTTAGTCTATTTTCTGTGCAATCTCAACAAAATCATCAAGTACGGATTTTTTGGGTAATTCATTTCTTTAAAAAACGAATAGATTTTGAAGCGATGGATATGCCGTATGGTATTTGGGTTCTTTATATTTTAAGGATTTTAAGCGAGGGGACGTGCTGCCAGCTGAAATCGGCAATGCCGACGGAGAGGCTGACGATAAAGAGTACCGCCAGCGCCAGCAGGTTCGACAGGTTGAAATAAGAAGGTTTCGGAGGCATAGGTTCGAGGGGGGCAGACGGCCTCAAACGGTCATCGGGGCCGTCTGAAAAACAAAAACAAAAACGAAAACCGGCGGCGCGTCCGGTCAGTATTCCGACAGCGGTTTTTCCGGGTCATAGCCGCCGTCGCTTTCCTTGACGACGGCCTGCCCGCAGATGATGTGTTCGCCGTCGAACGTGAGGGTGGGGTTGCCGTACAGCTCCCAGCCATTTTGCAGGGCTTCGGTAACGCGGCGGCAGAACGAAGCGTCGTCCGGTCCGGTGAGGTAGCGGTAGAGTTTCATGAGCAGTTTCTCCAGTGTGAAAACATTTTCAGACGGCCTCAAAAGCAGGACGGGGCCGTCTGCAACAGTATAGTGAAATATCTAAAAAACAGTAACGGCCATATTCTGTAATCTACTCTTTCCGAGCGGAGGGAAGGGGCGGGAAAGGGGTAAGACTGCCGTTGCGGCGCACAGGCCGTCTGAAATCCCACTGCCGCCATACCAGATTCCGCGCTGTCGGTTTATTTGGCGGCGTTAAACGCTTCCGTTACCTGTTTGGACGCATTCAGCAATTCCTGGGCGCCGCCTGCGGCAAGGTAGGTTTCTGACGGCAGGTAGACCACCTGTCCCTTTTTCCAAGCCGTCGTTTCGGCCACCCGCGGATTGTCCAAAACGTCTTTGGCCGCCTTGCCTTCCTCGCCGATGGCGGCAGAACGGTCCAGCACAAACAACCAGTCGGGATTGGTTTTTTTAATGTATTCGAACGTAATGGGCTGGCCGTGGTTGCCTTTTCCTTGATGGAGGAATCGGCGGCAGGCACGCCGATGTCTTGGTGAAGCCAGCCGCCCAGGCGCGAGCTGGTGCCGAAGGCGGACATCTTGCCGCCGTTGACCAGAATCACCAGCCCCTTACCCTTGCCCAGGGCGGCGGCCTTGGCCGCTTCAAACGAAGTGTCGATTTCCGCTTTCAATTTGTCCGCTTCCGCCTGTTTGCCGAAAATCTGCGCCAGCGCGTCGATGCGCTCTTTCGCACTGTCTTTCAGGTGCATAGGGGTTTGGTCAGTAGAAGAGGTTCATCAGCCAGATTCTGCTGCGCAATCCCCAATAGCCGCTTAACCCTGAGGTGTGATGTATCATTTTGCCGTTTTTAATCAAGATGATGGTCGGGGTAACGGCGATCTTCCAGTTGGCTGCCAATTGGTCGTCTGAATCGTTGACTGTCGGGAATTGCAGTTGGTGTTCCTTCATATAGGATTGAATCTCTGTATCGGAGCCGGAATGTACGGCGACACCGAGCGTAGGAATACCGTTTTGATGTAGGCGATCGATTGTCGGAGATGTGTATGAGCAGATATGGCACCATGTTCCCCAAAAATAGACGACGACAACACGTTCTTTGCTGAGTGTTTCGAGCGAAGTGCTGCTTCCATTGATAACACGGAGGGATTCTGACGAGGCTTGCATCGGTTGATTGGGTTTGCGCCACCAGTCAACGGCTACGGAAATCAGAATAAAGAGGAGGAGGGCTTGGATAAGGGATTTTAGATAAGGTAAGAGTCGTTTCATGTGGTGTATTCATAAAACAGGCTGAATAGAAAGGAATCTGCATGTGCGGCTACAAGATTGGCTTGCGGGCGTCGTCTGCGGCTTGCAGCCTTGCATCGGTAGATGAGGCATTCCTTAATAAACAGCCTGTCTGTATTTGAATCGTTGAGCTACGATATCAAAGTTTATCACTTATTATGAGGTTTAACGGCTTTTAATCTGGCGCGTATAAATGGCTAAAATAATGACGGCAAATATGGTGGAGGCAATCCATCCCGCCGGTTCGCCGACGCGATACCAGCCCACTTGTTGTCCGACAAAACCGGCCAACGCGGAACCGCCTATGCCTAGCAGGGTGGTCATGATGAAGCCTAAGTTTTCTTTGCCCGGGTGCAGGAATTTTGCCAATACGCCGATTACAAATCCAATAATGATGGTGCTGATCCAACCCATATCTCTTGTCTCCTTGTGTGTTGTGAGGAATGTATGTGTGAAAATGCAGTATACAGGCTTGTTTTGTCCCGCTGTGCCATCTTTACAGTTTATAGCGTTGTCCCGTATGGGTAGGGCGGGCGGCGGTATTATAGTGGACTAAATTTAAATCAGGACAAGGCGACGAAGCCGCAGACAGTACAGATAGTACGGC
>JUNU01000252.1 GCA_001067655.1 Neisseria lactamica | reverse complement strand
CCAAAAGTTGGACACATCCCCTCCAACTCACAAGGTGCAGTTTTTTTATGAGCAGAGACCTTTGCAAAAAAGCCCTTCCCTCGACAGCCGGAACCCAAACACAGGTTTTCGGCTGTTTTCTCCCCAAATCACTCCTAATTTTACCCAAATACCCCCTTAATCCTCCCCGGATACCTGATAATCAGGCATCCGGGCCGCCTTTTAGGCGGCAACAGACACACTTAGCCTGTT
>JUNU01000251.1 GCA_001067655.1 Neisseria lactamica | reverse complement strand
ATAGTACGGCAAGGCGAGGTAACGCCGTACTGGTTTAAAGTTAATCCACTATATAAAGTCAAAATGGATGAAGCAGCCTATCTTATTAGGCCTTATTTTGTGCTGCTGAAAATTGGATATTGTTAACAATATTATCGAGTCTGAAATGCGGTCGTTGCTGTTTTCAAAGCATCAGCCTGATGATATAAAATTTCAGACGATTTTTTTAAAAACAAAGACTTTAGTTTTAGTAGCCGATTTTGGCGGCGATATCGGGCAACGGGGTGTCAGGTTTCAGAGGTCGTCTGAAAATAAATCCATATATAAATTAATCAACTTTGAAAATACCGACTACATGCTATTACATTTCATTTGGAAATTGGTTATAGTTACAACTGTGAAGCCCTTAAATTTCAACCAGACATAAGAAGGAAGAGAAATGTCCCAATCCGCCGCAAAAGAAACCCTTAATCCTTTCGAAATCGCCCGCAAACAGGTCAAAACCGCCTGCGACCGGCTCAATGCCGACCCTGCGGTGTATGAAATCCTGAAAAGCCCGCAACGCGTTTTGGAAGTTACCTTCCCCGTCAAACTCGACAACGGCACGGTCAAAACCTTCACCGGTTACCGTTCGCAACACAACAATGCCGTCGGCCCCTACAAAGGCGGCGTGCGCTTCCATCCCAATGTGAATTTGGACGAAGTCAAAGCCCTGTCGATTTGGATGACCATCAAATGCTGTGTTGCGGGCATTCCTTATGGCGGCGGCAAAGGCGGCATTACTTTGGATCCGCGCGATTATTCCGAAGCAGAGTTGGAACGCATTGCACGCGCTTATTCCGAAGCCATTTCCCCGCTCATCGGCGAGAAAATCGATATTCCTGCACCTGACGTGAACACCAACGGCAAAATCATGTCGTGGATGGTTGATGCTTATGAAAACGTTGTTAAAAAATCCGCGCCCGGCGTGTTCACCGGCAAACCGGTCGAATTCGGCGGCTCTTTGGCGCGTACCGAAGCAACGGGTTACGGTGTGAATTTCGCCGCCGTCCAAGCTTTGGAAAAACTCGGCAAAGACGTTAAAGGCGCAACCTACGCCATTCAGGGCTTCGGCAATGTGGGCTATCACACAGGCTATTACGCGCATCAATCCGGCGCGAAAGTCGTTGCCGTTTCTACCGTTGATGTCGCCATCTACAACGAAAACGGCTTGGATATGGAAGCCCTGTTCAAAGAGTTCCAAGAAAAAGGCTTCATTACCAATGAAGCGGGCTACGGCAAAGAAATCAGCAACGCCGAACTCTTGGCATTGGATGTGGACGTACTCGCCCCTTGCGCGCTGGAAAACCAACTGACTTCCGAAAACGCGGGCAAAGTACGCGCCAAAATCGTGGTCGAAGGCGCAAACGGCCCGACTACACCTGAAGCCGATGCCATCCTGCGTCAAAACGGCGTATTGGTCGTGCCCGATATTCTGGCGAACTGCGGCGGCGTGGTCGTTTCCTATTTTGAATGGGTGCAAAACCTGCAAGGCTATTACTGGGAATTTGACGAAGTTCAGGAAAAAGAAACCGTCGTTCTGCGCCGCGCGTTCCGCGATATTTGGAATCTGGCGCAAGAGTATGACGTGGACCTGCGTACTGCTTCGTACATGATGAGTATCCGCCGCGTCGAAAAAGCGATGAAGCTGCGCGGTTGGTACTGATCAAATTTTGAAGCGTTAGTTTGAGAAAAGGTCGTCTGAAAAATTTTCAGACGACCTTTTGGCTTTTTGGTCGTGACATTAAACAACAATAAAGGTTTTATAGTGGATTAACTTTAAACCAGTACGGCGTTGCCTCGCCTTAGCTC
>JUNU01000250.1 GCA_001067655.1 Neisseria lactamica | reverse complement strand
CATGCAAGATATTTGAGTCTTGAGGTATATCGATAGCAAAAGGTCGTCTGAAACCTAAATTGGTTTGCCGTTTTGCTTTTTCGGTGCCGCATTACTGCCCTTGGTTTCAGTGCCGCTTGGTTTCGTGGCTGATGGTGCTTTTGTGGCGGTTAAGCTGTTTGGCGATTTTGGCGACGGTGCATTGGAGGGACAGATATTGGATAGGGTATCGTTCGTCTTGGGTCAGTTGTGTGTAGCTCATATGGAAAGTTGCACTTCAAATCCGAATCCGCCGTCGTCTGAAAACGGATAGGGAGCGCATCCCCAAACTGAAAGGCTTTGATTTAAAGTTAATCCACTATACTTAATCTTTAGCCCATAAACCCGCTTGGTGGTTTATGGGCTATAAACGATCAAACCTTACAAACAAGCCATTTCGTTTGCCATTTGCTGTTCTAAGGTTTCGCGTCGGCGGATAAGCCGGTATTCGTTGCCGTCCACTAAGACTTCCGCCGCCCGGTTGCGCGTGTTGTAATTGCTTGCCATGCTGGCGCCGTATGCGCCTGTGCTGCGGATAACCAGCAAATCGCCTTCTTCGCAGGCAAGGGTGCGGTCTTTGCCGAGGAAGTCGCCGGTTTCGCAAATCGGGCCGACGATGTCGGCAGTCAGCGGCGGGATGTTTTTTGGTTCCACCGCTTCGATACGGTGATACGCGTCATACAGAGCGGGGCGCATGAGGTCGTTCATGGCGGCATCGACCATGACGAAGTTTTTTTCTTCGCCGTGTTTGACGAACTCGACACGCGCGAGCAGCGAGCCTGCGTTGCCGACTAAGCTGCGGCCGGGTTCGAGGATGAGTTTCAGACGACGTGTGCCGATCAGTTTTTGAACCGCTTGGGCATACGCGCCCAAATCGGGGACGGTTTCGTCTCGATAAACGATGCCGACGCCGCCGCCTA
Source organism: Neisseria lactamica (assembly GCA_001067655.1). Taxonomy (GTDB): domain Bacteria; phylum Pseudomonadota; class Gammaproteobacteria; order Burkholderiales; family Neisseriaceae; genus Neisseria; species Neisseria lactamica_B. Next base: position 2,774 of record JUNU01000250.1, on the reverse strand, counting down.
AGTCCAGATGTTCCAAAACGATACCTTCGGCGGCAAGTGCGTCAACCAAAATCAAAATGCGCTCGCAGGCTTCGATGAGCGGGCTTAAGTCGGTCAGTTGAGAACCGATGTGGCAGTCGATGCCGATGATTTTGAGGTGGCTTTGGCGGGCGGCGTGGCGGTAGGCTTCGAGCGCGTCGGCGTAGGCGATGCCGAATTTGTTGGCTTTCAGGCCGGTGGAGATGTAGGGATGGGTTTTGGCATCGACATCGGGGTTGACGCGCAGGGAGACGGATGCGGTTTTGCCCAAGCGTTCGGCAACCTTTTGAATACGGTCGATTTCGGGGATGCTTTCCATATTGAAGCATTTCACGCCGGCATGAAGCGCGAACTCGATTTCCGCCTCGCTTTTGCCCACGCCTGAAAAGATGGTTTTCGCCGCGTCGCCGCCCGCCGCCAAAACGCGCGCCAGTTCGCCGCCGGAGACGATGTCGAAACCGCTGCCCAGCGAGGCGAAGTGTTTGATGATGCTCAGATTGCCGTTTGCCTTGACGGCGTAGCAGACGAGCGGGGAAAGCGCGGCAAAGGCGGTTTGGTAGTTTTCAAATGCTTCGGTCAGCGCGGATTGGCTGTACACATAAAGCGGCGTGCCGAATTCTTCGGCAAGACGGGAATAGGGGACTTGTTCGCAATGCAGGGTCATGGTGGTAAGACTTAGTCGTTGGTTTGATTGGTCGGCTCTTTGGAAGAATGGACTTTTAAGCCGGTTTGAATCACGCCGAAACGCGCCTTGTCGCCTTCTTTGGGCAAGTAGAGGTCGCCTTTGTAACCGCAGGCTGAGAGCAGGAGGGCGGTTGCCGCAGCAAAAAATACGCCGTATTTCATCGGTAAACTTCCTTCATAAGCGCGAATGTGGCAAGATTCGGTATCTTAAACAAAAAACACGCAAAAAGCCATGATGACCGAAAGCGAATTCATCCGCATGAGCGAAGAATTGTTCGAACACATCGAAGACCAAATCGACGAAAACGGCTGGGATTTCGACTGCCAGTTTGCCGGAAACGTGCTGACCATCGAAGCGGCGGACGGCACGCAAATCATCGTCAACCGCCACACGCCCAATCAGGAATTGTGGATTGCCGCAAAAAGCGGCGGCTACCATTTCGCCGAGCAAAATGGCAAATGGCTGGCAACGCGCGACAGTCGTGATTTTTATGATGTTTTGAACGAAGCCTTAAGCGCGGCTTCGGGCGAAACGGTGGAAATTGCCGAATTGTAATTTGAGAGTGATCACAAAGAGAGCGTTACCCAATGGCACAATTACCCCTGTATCGGACTGTCGAAATCGAAAATTTTACTGTCGGCACGCCCGAAGTTTTAGAATCATTTTTCGAACATATCCCTTATGGCGTCGTCTTTGAAGACGACGGCGACACGGGCTACTTCTATGCCGCCTCGCAAGATGGGATTTTGGATGCCTTGCATATCTATAATGTCGAGGATGTATCCGACAAACATATCCCCAATCATGTCTTGATCTTATGGGATGATGCCTGCACCATAGCCGCATTGTGCATCAACGACTACATCCATGCCGTCTATGATTTTGTCGCGCAGGCAGGATATTGCCGCAACGGCTTCCCTGAAACAGACGGAGAATGGGTGAAAGTCGAAAACCACGTCTTGGACGATGAATTGCTGGACAAAATCCTATCCCGAAAACCTACATAACCCACTCAAAAGGATAACAAAATGCCCCTGTTAGACAGTTTCAAGGTTGACCACACCCGTATGCACGCCCCTGCCGTGCGTGTAGCGAAAACCATGACCACGCCCAAAGGCGACACCATTACCGTATTCGACCTGCGCTTTTGCGTTCCCAACAAAGAAATCCTGTCCGAAAAAGGCATCCACACGCTGGAGCATTTGTTCGCAGGCTTTATGCGCGACCACTTGAACGGCAACGGCGTCGAAATCATCGACATTTCCCCGATGGGCTGCCGCACCGGTTTCTACATGAGCCTCATCGGTACGCCCGACGAGCAGCAGGTCGCCGACGCTTGGCTCGCTTCAATGCAGGATGTGGTCAATGTCAAAGACCAAAGCAAAATCCCCGAATTGAACGAATACCAATGCGGCACTTACATGATGCACTCGCTCGCCGAAGCGCAGGAAATCGCGCAAAACGTCCTAACGCGCAAAGTGGCGGTGAACAAAAATGAAGAGCTGACGCTGGATGAAAGTTTGCTGAACGCTTAAACGATAGGTATTGAAAAAGGTCGTCTGAAAACGGGAAACCGGATTTCAGACGACCTTTTGTTTGAATAGAAAGAATGGACAGATTGTCCATCGAAGCGGCAAACTGCAAACCGTTTACCGCCCTGCTTTGGTTCCGCCCGGACCATACACAGCACCCCACGCGGCATCGAGCTGCTGCCCAGCCTGCCTCAAGGTTTCCGCCTGCTGGCTTTTCACATTCATTGCCGCCTGAAGCCCGCTCTGCAAGCGGACGATGTCGGCTTGGGCTTTTTGCAGGCGGTATTGCGCGTCTTCAAGGTCGCTTTGCAGGGAAATGATTTTGCTGTCGTTGCCGGTTTGCTGTTTCAGTGCGGCGCGGTAGGCGGAACGCGCGTTCATCAAATTGTCTTCCGCAGTGTCTGCCGCTGCGTTCAGCGAAACGCCGATTAATATCAAGGCGATGAGTTTGTTGTTCATAAAACATCCTTTGATGCTGTCCCGCTATGTATAGTGGATTAACTTTAAACCAGTACGGCGTTGCCTCGCCTTAGCTCAAA